>JAITNZ010000218.1 GCA_031290205.1 Spirochaetaceae bacterium | reverse complement strand
GCCGTGGGGGGCGTTGCGGGGGCACTCCCCCGCAGAGAGGGTAGCGGAAGACCCGCAATGCGGGGCTGGAGCGTAGGGGGATACTTCCCCCTCCTCCCTTTCTTCTTCCTATTTTCCCCCTTCGTCCGGGAAGCCCTCACTCGCTTAGGTTGTTGGGGAAAAAAATCCTGACGTCGCGGGCGGGGCGGGAAGGCTCATCAGAAAAATTCGCTGGTAAACGAATTTAGTCGGCTACCGCCGACACTCGTTGATGCGTTTCCTAAGTGGCGGAAAATGCGTCCGACGAGGAAACGTACTTGCTTAGGAAATGGGCGCCTGTTTTCTGATGAGCCTTTCCGCCCCGCCCGACCCCGCGATTAAAATAGCGGGGGCTGCATAAGTGCGGGAGGCGCTGGAGTTATTTGCCGACGCAGAATTGGCTGAACATTGTTTCGAGGATGTCGGCGCTGGAAACTTCGCCGTTTATCATGCCGAGTGCGTTGACTGCTTCGCGAAGGGCAGGTGCGATGAGGTCGAGGGGCTCGCCGGCATCCGCCATAAGGAGCGCGTCGCGGAGGGACAAACGCGCCGTATCGATGAGCTGTTTTTGCCGGTCGGTGCCGATTCCGATGGCGGAGCGCTCGTCATTGTCGAGGATTGAGGCGAGTTGCGTCGTAATCGCAGCACAGAGAGCGGAAACACCCTCGCCGGTCTTGGCGGAAACCGGTAAAAACGCTGCTGAAGGGGTTTTTGGGGCAATATCAGCCTTATTCCAAATAATAATTAGTTTTTTGCAATTTTTAAGCTCCCTCAGTTCATCAATTTCGAGGTCTGAATCCCGAAAATTGGCGCCATCGAGCAGATAAAGGACGATATCTGCCGATTGGATGAGGTTGCGGCTTCGTTCTATACCGATAATTTCGACAGAATCGCCTGATTCCCGCAGTCCAGCCGTATCGATAAGGCGGACAGGGATGCCGTCGAGCGAAATCCAGCTTTCAATCCAATCGCGCGTCGTGCCCGGCGTATCGCTTACAATCGCGCGTTCCTCCCTTGCCAACAGATTGAAGAGGCTCGATTTGCCGGCATTCGGCTTACCGGCGATGACGGCAAGCGCCCCGTCACGGCAGAGCTTTTCGTACGCATAATGCTTTTCCAGCGCGTCGAGCTTTTCCAGCGCGTCTTCGAGGGTGGCGCGCGCGGGGAGGGCGCCGCTCTCGTCCCCGATGCCGTCCAGCTCGGAATAGTCCAGATTGAGCTCGGTTTCGGCAAGGGCGCGCACGATACTCACTTTGATGTCCTGAATCCGCGCTTCAAGGACGCCGGAAAGACGCCCGATTGCGTTGGCGCGCCCCGCTTCACTCTTTGCGGCGACAATTTCCATCACCGCTTCCGCGCGTGTTAGGTCGAGTTTGCCGTTAAAAAATGCGCGGAAGGTAAACTCACCTCGAAGCGCCTGTCGGAAGCCTACTTGAAGCAACTCCTCCATGACGGCGCGGACGGTGCTAAGCCCGCCGTGGCAGCTTATGTCCGCTCCTTCTTCGCCGGTGTAGCTGGCGGGCGCGCGATAGACCGAGACGAGCACTTCGTCAATCCGCACGTGGGTATCGGCGCGGACTATCCAGCCATAGATGATGGTGTTTCCCTTTGCGCAGGCGAGTGTGCGCGGACGGGAAAATACCTTCGCGAGGAGATCGAGTGTTCCCTTACCGGAAAGCCGCACGAGGGCAAGTGCGCTCAATGCAGCTGCGGTAGCCTGCGCCGCGATGGGGGACTCATCACCATAACTTGGCTGTTCGGATTTTTTAGCAATCATCATTTAAGTGGGTGATTTCCCGCCGCCTAAAATTTTGGTAATATATATTTTTATATAGAGGCGCAACGCATTTTTGTTGTTTATCTTTGTGAGGGCGGGGGTATGGCGGACTAGGCTCTCGGCTATATCATCAAGCATGGTCATAGTCAGTGATGATGCTCCTTGAATCTTATACACCTGTTGAACGTAGTTACGGATAAGAGCATTAACATCATCACGTTGAATCTTCTGTTCCTTGGGAGCGATCAATTGATTCCATCTATCGTTCAATTTGTCCAGATACTCATCAATAACGCTTCCCTCCGGCGCCATTGCCTTGAAAAGTTTCGATGCCGATTCAATTAATTTTTGTTTGTTCTCGTCCTGTTTTGTTCCCGAAGAGCCGACAGTTGCCGGATTGGTCTTGCGGTCTTTTTTGGCGACCTTAAAAAAACGTATAAGCGCGACGATTGGTTTTATTGAATACCAAAATGGCAAGTCCAATTTTGCAAGCCGCAGAATTTCATCACGCCTGAGGATAAGGATTATTCGCAGTGGGAGTGGGCGTTCGCCGTCAAAAAAACTTTCATTGCGAGGCAGCGCATTCTTTTGAAGCGCCATTTCCGCTTGGAGAAATGCGGTTTTTTTATCACGGATGATGGCAAGTAGCAACGGTGTGTTTGCCTTTGCCGTTCTAAATAAGAGGTCTTCAAAATCGCTGTCCTTTTCCATAGCGCTTTCCTGCTTATACGCGAAGAGCATTTTTTTCCAGCGGCTCTCGACCTCATTTTTAATTTGATTCCGCGCTTCGACCAATAGTTTTGTGCAAAGCGTAATAACTTTATCTTTTTTTGTATACCAATCTATCCCCCCCCGCCCTCGGAATGTGAGCAACGGAGGAAGTTTATCCACCTCTGCGGAACTTGTGTTTTTTTTCAGGAATTCGTCGAGGTCTGCCGGTGTATATTGTTGCAGGATAGGTGCGCCGGTTGATGACTTAAAATTAATCATATCGGCTACGGTAAATACATAAGGTGGTTCTGATAATTTTGTATCCAGCGCGTTAAAAGCGAACTCTTTTTGCCGCCTTTCGATACATTGAGTTTGAAAAAACCGGTTATATGCTGATACAAGCGTCGCGGCTTGCACTATTGCCGTATACTCAGGGAGCACTTCATTGTAACGAGCGCGTTCATCAACATAGGTGCATATCAAGGGACAGAAAAACGCCCACATCGTATAGGTTAATTCACTAGACTCTTCTATATTGGCTAAACATTCCGTGGGGCGCGTCAACAATATGTTGATAAACTCTTTAACTCGCGCCTGTTGTTCATTAAAACGGCTTACCATTTTTTGGGTAAAATACTCCATTTCGCCGCGATGGTGAAAGGGCTCCTGAATTTTTATAAGAGAAAGTTCCAGCATTTTTCGAGGATACATTGATTCGACGCTAAGCGCCGTTCTATAGCCTTCGGGGAAAACCAATTTTATTATCTGATTGGGGCTATTATGTTTTTCACCTAGAAAATCAACCATTTCTATTTCGACTTTTATCGACCTGATTTTTTCGGGAGCTATCTTAATATCAATCGTTTTTTCGTCAGGGAAAGGGGTTTTCCCGCTCTCATCCATAGAGAGATAGGTGTTTTCAATAATATCAACATAAAAATTCGGAATACCTATTTTTGAAATGCCGCTGTCTGTGTGCAAAGTAATCTTGTTCGCAGCTACCAACTCGTTAATTCCGTTTGTTACTTTCCCATACGTATCCTCTTTCCACTCTTCAAAACTAACATTCGTAGTGTTTCCCCGCCCGATACTCCGCTCCAGAAATTTGATAAAAACTTCAAGGTCGATGACGGGAGACCGGCTTTTATACGCGTAAGACCGCAACAATGCGTATAGGTCGATATTTCCTTGCATTTGGTACTAATATCGGCAAAAAACCGCCGAATCTAAAGCGCCTCAGGCGCTTTTAGCCTTCCGTTCGGCAAGAAAACGGGCTGATGAACTTGTCAGAGCACATCGGGAATCGCTGGTTGCGGTGAAGCGTTAAAGTGAGTATACTAGCAACATGATGAGTGCCGGATGCCGATGTCGGTTTTTTGCAGTTCAATTTTTTTTCATCTTTTTTGCGTTGCTTGCCTGTTCGCGCGATGTGCCGAAGATCATCTCTATCAATCCGCAAATCGAGATGACCGGTAATCTGCTTACCATTCACGGCGAAAACTTTGGCGACGAGCGGAATGAATCATTCGTCCGTTTCGGCAGTGTTACCCCCACGCTCTCCTCATACCATTTGTGGTCGGATACCACCATCATTGTGCGGATACCGGATTTTGGTGAATCAGGACTTATCTATGTCCAGAGGAACAATAAAAAGAGCAATGCCATTCTTTTTTCAACCCAGGAGTATATGCCGGTGTTTCCCGCACAACCAGAGAGTTCTGCGCCGCTGATTACTTCAATCGAGCCGGAGAACAGCGCGGTGGGTTCCCTCGTAACGCTTAGCGGGCGGAATTTTGGCTCGGGCGCCGAAGGCGGCGCCGTGCAGTTCACCTGGGGAGTGGAAAAATCCTCCCGTGCGCGCGCCGGCTCCAACGATTTAGATTTTTTACGCGCCGGCGCGGAGTCAGGCGATTATTTATCGTGGAACGAAAACGAAATACAAGTATATGTCCCCGACGGCGCGGTAACTGGCGGCATAGAAGTAGTAACGAAAAGCGGCGGGAGTAACAAGGCGCCAATCACGATAAGCTCCGCGCCGGGGGTAAAAATTATCAAAGATAAAAAAACATTCACGATTTCTTATTCTGTCAACTTTCGCGTTGGACAGGGCTCCCCGCCCAACGCGCTTTTTTTCGCGCTGCCCACACCGGTAGACAGCGCTTTCCAGCGTAACCGAGATCTGCTCTCGCACAACGGCACTCCCTTTGCCGATAAGTACCGGGGAGTGCGGCTCTATAAATTTAGCGACCTTCAAAACAAAACGGCAAATGAAGTTTCCGTGTCCTATCTTGTTGATGTATATGCTATTGAAACAACAATTGAGGCAAACCAAGTCAGCGCTGTGCAGAGTAGTTCCGTGCGGAGGTATCAAGCTGGGGGAGCGGACATTGGCGATGCAATAAAAGTAGAGGCGGCGGCTCTCGTGGGGCGTGAAACAAATCCCTATTTGAAGGCGCGTTCAATTTACCGCGCAATGCTTAAAGAAGCGGGGGGGGATAGCTTTGTTCACAGCGCCCGTTTTGCCTCGCTCTGTAGCGCTGTAGATGTTCCCTGTATTTCCGTTGCCGGCGTGTTGGTCATCAAAAACACCATGACGGCGCCGCACCTTTGGAATATGTTTTGGATTGACCGGATCGGCTGGATACCGGTTGATATTGCTCTGGCTAAGGGCATTGCCCCCGATGGTTTTAATCTGAACGAAACAGTAGATTATTATTTTGGTAACATCGATAATAATAGGATAGTGTTCTCTTTTGGACAGACGATACTGCCGCCCATGTCTTTTGACGGCAGAACATCCTCCCGCCCGCACGAGTATGCGTTGCAGAATATTTGGGAGGAGTCATCAGGCTCGCTCGAATCGTATTCATCTTCGTGGAGCACTATCGAAATTACAGGAGTATACTAAATGATTACGGTGATTTCTCTGGGGGGCTCGATTGTCGCCCCCGATGTAATCGATGTTTGTTTCTTATCGCAATTTACGCGGCTCATCGATGAATTGCTTGCCGGCGATATGCGGCAAAAGTTTATTTTTGTTGTAGGCGGCGGCGCTCCTGCCCGCGCCTATCAAAACGCGTTCCGCGAAATTGCGGACGGCGCTCAGCTACCAATAAAAAATATTGATGATGAAGCGGATTGGCTGGGTATCATGGCGACGCGGCTTAATGCCCAGTTGGTAAAAGCGCTCCTTGCGCCGCATTGCCCCGACCCTGTGGTAATCGACCCGACGGCGGACTGCTCATTTACCGGGCGCATCCTCGTTGCCGCCGGTTGGAAACCAGGCTTCTCCTCCGATAACGATGCCGTGCTTCTTGCCGGGCGCTTTAATGCAAAGACCGTCATCAATCTGTCCAATATTGAGCGGGTATATACCGCCGACCCGAAAATAGACCCCGGCGCAAAACCGATTGACGCTATTTCGTGGCAAGAGTTCCGCCGCCTTGTAGGGGACTCATGGACGCCGGGCGCAAACGTTCCTTTTGACCCCATCGCAAGCGCAAATGCCCAAGAGCGCGGCATCAGGGTAATTTGTGCTGCAGGTCGGGACCTTGCTAATTTTAAGAAAATTATTATGAACGAAACTTTTATCGGAACTACCATAGGGGGGGGGGTATAAGATGATTAACAGTAGAACCGTAAAGATGATTTCGTTGGCGGCATTTTTGGGGACGGCGGCGCTTATCTGCGTTCTTATCGTGCTGCCGAAAGATTTTTTTGAGCCGGTGAAACAGGAGCGGCGGCAGAGCAAAGTTATCGAGCCTCTATTTTCAGGCAGAACGGAAAACAAGCCCGATGATGAATCGGCGCAAATGGTCTATGAAAGCGGCTTAAAACCGGTGTTGGAGCTCTCTGACGGCGAAGTTCAAATTAGCACGATTTCGGAAGATTTTGACGGCGACGGCGCTGATGAACAGATTATCGTCTATAGAAATCTGCTGGAAAAAGACAATCCCATCTATATCACATTTATCGATTACGATGAAGAGCGAAAGATGTATAAGCGGCTCTGGAATGTCCCGACAGAGGCGACGAAACCGGGGACGCTCTCTCTCTTTTCAATTGATTTAACCGGAGACCATATCGATGAGTTTATCGTTACCGGTATGAATCAGCAGGATGAACAGATACTGATGGCGCTGAAGTTTAACCGCGAAAAGAACGCGCTGCCGCCGTATAAAAAGATAGCCGGTATAAAAATCGACGGGACAATTTCTGTTTTGGAAACAGAACGCAGTCAGGCATACCAACTGGGTTTTGCCGGCGGCGTAAGTTTTACCATCACGGATAGGGGGCGCGATGTTTCTTCCGGCAACGCATTGGATCAAATCGAAAATACTTACGCCTACAACCCCGTTCGCGGGGAATATGAAAAAATCAGAACCACGAAAATCCCCGGCGCACAAATTGAAGCACGCCGTCTTCATGAACTGTTAAGCGGGAATAAAAATGCATTCGAGCAGTTTATCGATGGTTTATGGTATCAGGTAAGTGGTGACGGAACAGTTGATGTTGATCAGTATATCTACTTTGACACTACTAATAGAGAAGTTATTTTTTCCAGTGGTGATACGCAGCAAGTGTATGCCTGGCAGAGTTCTTATCCGACACGTTACGGACTCTATATTTCAAGCCAAAATATTTCGGTGCCGACGCTTAACCGGAAGATCAATTTAGAATTGGAATCGCTGGATAGCGTCCGCGTAAAAATAAGTGAAGATGTCAGAATGAGAATCGTAATGAATGCGCCATGGGATGGTTCATACCGCAAGGTAAACGCGCTCCATAACGCAAACAAAAAAGCCGTTTCCGTTCCTCCGTATATTGACGCCGCATATAACAGCCCCATGGGGCGGATTATTTTTCTGCCCGACGGCGCATACAAAATTGAGTTAAACGGGAATAACCGTGACGGGAAGTATTCGTTTTTTATGCTCGAAGGCGACGAATTTGTTGAATTCATCCCTGAAGACAGTTCTAACAACCAGGAGCAAAATCTACGGCAAACATACAAAGTAGAACGTAATGGCAAGGACGCCGCGTCAGAGATTTCCCTGATAAGGGTTAGGCTGGGCACCGTGGGCATAGCGGCATTGAATGAATCGCCTGTGCCGCTTAGCATTATTCAATAGGAGAGTTTATGAGTATACTGCAAGCAGTAATATTGGGCATAGTCCAGGGGATAACGGAATTCCTCCCGGTAAGCAGTTCGGGGCACCTTGCCATCCTGCAAAAATTGTTCGGCATAGAAATAGAAGATGGCGCCCTACTGTTCGACATCGCCCTGCATGTAGGAACGCTACTATCAGTCATCGTGGTACTCCGCGACGATGTTTGGAAACTTCTCCGCCGCCCTGTTCAAAAGCTCACGGGGCTTCTGCTGGTATCAACGGCGATTACCGCCCTCTTCGCTATTGTGCTGAAAAAGATCCCCGCAGGCGCGACGGGTCGCCCCCTGCTTGAAAGCGCGTTTAGCTCAAGCGCGTTTTTAGGTATCGCGTTTCTTATTACATCACTGTCCCTTGTGATTGCGGAATTCCTGCGATCGCGCGGGGGCAAAGTCCGGCATGAATCGGAGGCGGGGGTCTTTGATGCGGTGATTATCGGCGTCTGCCAGGGTTTCGGCGTGCTGCCCGGCATATCCCGTTCGGGAAGCACGCTTGCCGGCGCCTTGGGCAGAAAACTCGACAGAGATTTTGCGGCGCGTTATTCATTTTTACTTGCGATACCCGCCATACTCGGCGCGCTTGTCCTCGAAATAAAAGATATGCACAGCGCGGGCGCCACAGGTAGCGGCATTAGCATAATCCCCACCGTCGCGGGCGCGGCAAGCGCGGCGCTAGTCGGTTTTTTTGCGATGAACTTCATGCTCACGCTGATTCGCTCAAGGCGCCTCTACGGCTTTTCTCTCTATACAGGGATTCTGGGCATAGCCATATTATTCTGGACATTCATTTGAGGAGAAGGGGGAAGGCTTTCTCGGGCAGGGCACGAGCGCTACGCGCCCGCGCTCCTGCCATCCTTCTAACCGCGCATTCCACTGTTGGGCTTTACTGTTAGGCGGAAAACGCGACAGCCCGCCGAGGGGGGCGTTGCGGGGGCACTCCCCCGCAGAGAGGGTAGCGCCAGACCGCGCAGCGGGCTGGCGCGTAGGGGGATACTTCCCCCTCCTCCCAATATACCCCTCCCAATATACCCTCCCAATATACCCTCCCAATATACCACCTTCGTCCGAAAAGCCCTCACCACTTGTGCTGTTGAGGATGATCCTAACGTCGCGGGCGGGGCGGGAAGGCTCATCAGAAAAATTCGCTGGTAAACGAATTTAGTCGGCTACCGCCGACATTCGGCAATGCTTTTCCTAAGTGGCGGAAAATGCGTCCGACGAGGAAACGTACTTGCTTAGGAAATGGGCGCCTGTTTTCTGATGAGCCTTCCCGCCCCGCCCGTCCCCTCGATTAAAATCGCGGGGTAGCTTAAGCGCGGGAGTTGCTGAAGGTATTGACATTATTCATTCGTTGTGAAAAAATGGCTCTTATAGAAAACGCCAAGGCGTTTCATAATAAATTTGCCGGAAAATCCGGTTGTTAAGGAGAAAAAATGAAAAAGATTTTTGGTATTGTATTGGCAGCTTCCCTCGTTTTTGGAGGTCTTGTCTCGTGTGCGACAGGCGGCGGAGCGTCCGCCAAGCCGGCGATGAACATCCCAGGCGTTCCTGATTTTGTCAACGATGCGTATAACAATTCGTCAGAGGACGTCATTGTTGGTGTTGGTATGTACAAGATTGGGAATGATCTGTCCAAGATGAGCATTGGCAGGGATGCGGCGTCGACTCGCGCCGATGTGGCTATCGCCCGCGAGATTTCAAACAGGGTGCAGAATATGTTCAAAGATTACACCGCAACGAGCGAGCAGACCTCCGATATGGTCTCGTATCAGGAGAACGTTACCCGCGCTCTGGCGCAAGCTACCTTAGTTGGTTCCAAGCAGAAGTTGATGCAAACCTACGATGGAATGTTGTATGTCGTAAAAGAATACAGCGTGTCCGCCGCCAAAGCGTTGGCACAGAAAACGGCGGCTGACCAGGCTACGGCTCTTAAAATTCCCGCCGCTAAAGCTCAATCCGCCTTAGCCGACATGGACGCCCAACTCGACAAGCAAGCCGGCATTCCCGTACCGGTGGGAGACTGACAAAATAGGGCAACGCTGATTAGGAAATTTAACCACGAACGGCACAAACAGCACGAACGGGGAATTTTCAACCACGAGTGAAGACGGAGTGCCATCTTGCTTTATTCGAGATTGAATTTTTTGGTTCGTGAGGTTCGTGGTTAATTAATTTGTGCTTCCCAAACTTGGAAAAGTTGTGAAAAAAATATGCGCGCCTGTGCTGGGCGGTTTCTTCCTATTGTTCGTTTCATGTGCTGCTATGCAGGACATCATCGGGAAAACGCCGTTCGCGACATCTACCAAACCAGAGGAAGCCCCGGAAATACCGGAGGTTCCCTATAGCAGCCGCTCTTTTGAAGAAATGTTCGAAGTGAATTACTGGGTAACACGCCCTTCACAGGACGGCATAATGGTCATTGGCGTCGCGGGACGCCAATCAAACAAAGATAACGCGATTGCCGCCGCTCTGTCCGACGCGGCACGGCGGGTCAGCCTTTACCACGGGCTCTCCGGCGAAAGCGTTACGGTAATCAACCAAGGCTCGGGCGCCCTAGATTACTATGCGGACAAAGACTACAAAATCATTATCAATAATAAGGCGGAAGACTATATCGAGAGCCTCTCTTTTGACAAAGAAACCGACGTGTTTGAAAAAAACGGCGCCGTGTATGTCCGCACACGATATGCAGGCGTATCCAGTATCCCCGATTATCATTCGGAGCTGATGGAAGACGGCAGACCAACGTGGGTGCGGGATTTCACTATCGAAATCCCCGACTATTTGACGAGTGTCGGCATTTCAAGAAATAAAGGCACGCCGCAAAAAACCCACGAAGCTTCCTACGAGAACGCGATTATAGGTTTTTTGCCGCAGTTGTGGACAGAAACATCAAATACCACCATTGAAGCCGGAGGCGCCAAACTCAGCTTAAATCAGTCGGTATCACGGGGCGCCCTGAAAAATGTGATGATACTGGAAACATGGATAGATGTAAAAAGAAACGAAATTTGGACCTTAGCAGTAGCTAAGAAAAATTAAGTGCCTTAGGCACTTTCAACCTTCCGTTTAGTAAGCAGGCGGGGGACATTGGACGATTGATTATAATAGGAGAAAATTATGAAAATTTTTAATGGCTTAGCGTTGTTATTAATGTGTTTTATGCTGGCAGGGTGCGGCACCAAGTCACAAAAGAAAAGCGCCGACAATCTTGAAAAAGGTAGAGAATGGTCAGGCGATGCTACCCGCGAAATGGATAGCGCCTTTGGTAAGACATCAAACTAAGGGTGCAAAAGGCACTTTTATGACTTCCGTTTGGTAAGAAAGCGAGGGGTGAATAAACGATAACTTTTTATAGGGGAGAAATATAATGGCATACACAAAGAAAACATTTTTCTGTCTGCTGACGTTTTGCCTGCTGGCTTCGTTTCTCAATGCGGCTGGGCAGGGCGAAGGGGAAGCTCAAGCGCAAACAACGCAAACGCAGGGTAGTTTGAATCAGGGCAGAGCCATGTCGCAAGACGCAACTGCCGAGATGGACAGGGCATTTGGGAACCAGTCGGCAGGAACGCAAAGCGCCCAGAAGACGAACAGCGGCAGCGGCGGCGCTCAGGCTCCAACTGCGGTGATTGCTCCCGCCGCGTCAGCAGGCGCCTCGGGGGGTGCCCTGGGGGTTCCGCCGCCGACTATCACGAAAGATAAAAACGGCAAACCAAACTGGGCTGATATGTCGGACAACGCTTATAGCAGGCAGTATTATATTTCGGCAGTTGGGTACGCGACCTCCAGACCAGCCGCCGAAGCAAAAGCCTTTGGCAATTTAACCGCGCTCTTTGGTCAGTCGGTGAGCGGTAATTTTAGCGCGGTGGAAACCTTGAAGGAACGGATTAGCGACGGGATTGTTTCTGTTCAATTGGGGCAGGATATCAAGAGCGCGGTAGAATCATCATCATCGATGGATCAACTCATAGGCGCCGAAATAGGCGACCGATGGGAAGATAAGTCGACAAAACCAGTTGGCTACTATGCCGTCGCATTTATGGAAATACCAAAAACCATAAAAATCTATTCGGATCTTATCGACTCGAATGTCGCGCTTATCAATAAAGCGATTAACCTGCCGCCGGCGGATAAAACTTCTTTCGAAGGTATCATCCGCTATCAATTTGCGGCGAGTTTGGCGGACGCAAACGAAGTGTTTGCGACAGTTCTATCCGTTATAGGTGGTCCCGATAAAAAGGGAAGTTTGACTCAGGCAAGCGATTACCGTTACGAGGCAAGCAATATCGCCCGGAAAGTGCCGATAAATGTTGTCGTCAAAAATGACGAGAACGGCAGGCTTAAGGCTGCTTTTGCCGCTGTTTTTTCGGGAATGGGCTTTAGGACGGGTAGTAACAGTTCTCGTTATGTGCTGAACGCGACGCTTGCCATATCGCCTGTTGCGCTGAATAATCAGAATAAATTTTCACGCTTCGAGATTACCGCAAACCTCATTGATACCACCAATAACACCACACTCATGCCGTACAGTGTTAATGGGCGCGAGGGGCATACAACGCAATCAGAAGCAGACCAGAGGGCGCTTCGTGCAGCCGAAAGCAAAGTGAAAGAAGAGTATGCCGAAAATCTGGAAGAATTTTTAGCTTCCGCAGTGCCTAAAAAATAATTTTTGGAGCCATTAGTGCAACACTGCAAAAGAAGAGTGATAGAAGGGTGAATAAACCAAATATACGATACACGGCAAAACGTATTGTGTTAGTCACGTTGGGCGCTCTCTTAATGGCGCTTAACCTCAAAACATTCTGCATCGCCGCCGGCATAATCCCCGGCGGTTTTAGCGGCATCGCCGTCCTCACCATCGAAATAGTGGGGCGTTACCTCCATGTCGATTTGCCCTTCAGTATACTCTACTACGTGTTAAATGCCGTGCCCGTCTATATCGGCTTTCGGTATATCGGTAAGTGGTTTACCATATACTCCTGCCTGATGGTTTTTCTTACCGGCTTCTGTACCGACTTGATTCCGGCATCTGTTATAAGCTACCTTAACTTGCACGATAACCTGCTCTGCGCCGTCTTTGGCGGCATTATCAACGCCCTCTCGATTACACTGTGTTTACGGGCGGATGCGACAAGCGGCGGCACCGATTTTATTGCGATATACTTTGCCGAAAGACGGGGCAGAGACCCCTGGACAACTATCTTCCTTGCTAATTTTGTGGTGTTGGCTATTGCCGCCATTATCTTTGATCCAGGGAAGGCGCTCTATTCGATTATCTTTCAATTCGCGCAGACGATGGGGCTGAATGGCTTGTATAAAGGGTATCAGCAGAAGACGCTGTTGATTATCACCGATAAACACGAAGAGCTTTATGCGCTGATACGCGACAGGACACACCACGACGCGACGGCATTTACCGGAATTGGTAAATACAAAAAAGCCGAGCGCACCCTCCTCTATTCGGTTGTATCGGCAAACGATGTTCACCCCCTCATCACCGAAATGAGGCTCGTCGACCCCACAGCCTTTATCAACGTCCTTAAAACCGACTTCCTCAACGGCGAATTCTACCACCGACCAAAAAGCTAAAATCTTAGAGTAGCCATTCCTATGAGGGCAGAAAAGGTCTAGATACCGATAGCGGCGAGCGCGGGGAGGAGTCTCACACCGTGCCGGGTGCAATTTATTTTTCTGGGTAAATTCTAAAGTGATACCTATATTGCAAACGGGGGGTCTGGGGGGGCACCTCGCCCCCCCAGCGGGGCGTTGCGGGGCGGCGCCCCGCAGAGGGGGTA
>JAITNZ010000195.1 GCA_031290205.1 Spirochaetaceae bacterium | reverse complement strand
CAGAACTATTTTTCAGCTTTTGGAAACGTAGTATCCGCAAAAATTATTAAGGACCGCGATAGCGGTAATTCGAAAGGATTTGGTTTTGTTGAGATGGCTTCTGACAGCGAGGCAGCCGAGGCAATTGATAAAGCGAACGGAAAGACATTTGAAGGGCGCGCCATGAGGGTAAACGAGGCTATGGATAAGCCGCCGCGCCGCGACAATAAGTCCGGCGGCTACAATAGCTGGTAGTTTCAAGGGTGCTGCTAAAACTCAAGGGTAGGCAAGATTGCCGCGCATGAGTTATTAGATGTGTTCTAAAGTCAAAGATTGAGGATTTGCTATCTCATTCAACAGGTGGGATGGCATTTTCTGTTTTCGTTTCTGGAGCCGCCGCCTGTATTTTTGAATCAATTCGATTAAGAATGAGCATAAGTTTATTTTTTTCGATAAGATCAATCAGTCGGCTGTCGGTGAATTTTTTTGCTTCATCGCTGAAGGCGCCTACGGCAATACAGATGCCTTTGCTTGCTTTTACATCTTTAAGATGTGCGTAAAAATCACGGATAACCAGCTCGCCGATAGAGCCTTGGGTCCTAATAAACCGAAACATCACGGTATCCGACCATTTTGGCGTGTCGATTTCGGCTGTTAAGTCAGCCCAGTCGTTTCTGGTAAGGGCTGTTTTCGTGATCTTCACCTTGGCTTTAGCAAAGTAGACCATAACGATTTTGCGGCAAAGAGCGATAAAGTCGCCGGAAGACGACATAATAAATATTTGTAGATTTTTATTTGCATTCATCTCTTTGTGTTTTTCGATGAGTTCGGCAACGTTCTTGTAGTTCTCTCTAAGCGTTTGCACCTGTTGTAGGTATTTCATCGCGGCGCCAATGTCTTGCAGCCTTAAATAGGCGGCGGCTAATTGATATTTAAGTTCCACCTCAGTATCCAATTGGACCGTCTGATGCTTTAAGCCGATTTCAAAATCGGCAATAGCTTGCTCTTCCTGCCGCGCTTCAACGTTGATCATTCCCGAACAGAGACATGATTGCGGACCCCACTGCGCATCCGGGCGAAGGTGGGTATATATCCTCAACGCATGCTCTCTATCACCTGATTGGTAGTAACATTCGGCAAGCGTGAAGAAACATTCCTTGTCATTGGGGCTGCTGTCCAGCACTTTTCGCAGGTAAGCTAACGCTTCCTTGGTGTTCTCAAGCTTAAAAAGCGTAAATCCGAGCGTCCGCATCGCGGGAGTATTATCGGGGTTTATCCTTAATGACTGAGTCAATAGGGATACCGCCTTTTCATAATTGCCACGCTGAAATTCCAAGACTCCAAGACGATAATTCACTTCAAAGTTACTCTGATCGAGCGCGCGGGCAACAACGAAGAATTTGTATGCCGCTTCGTTATTTTTAAGGTTCATCGCGGATATACCCGCGCGGATATTTGCTTCAGACTGATTCAAATCATCGGTTAAAACAGGGATTTCGGAAAGAATTTCGTAAATTTCAAAAGCCTTAGCCCATTTCTTATCTTCATAGGCAATATTGCCAAGGTATACCAAAGCGTCTATATCGCGCGGGTCTTTTGCAAGACGTTTGTTTGCCTGCTTTATCGCGGCGGCTTGCGGCATATTGGGGTTAATCCCCTTGTGCACTCTGGTTTTCTTAATGTCCAGAACATAGATAACGCCAAATGCAGCAAGCGCAATAACAAATAGGACAATAACTAGAATCGGAATTATAGGCATAGTGCTATTATAGTGCTCTATTACTTTATTGACAAGGATTCCCCCTTGCGTTAAGATGAGTTATGCACAACACTTTACCCGTGCGCTTCCGGTTTTTTGACATCGTGATGGCGCTTTTTTCGGTCGTTATTATCGTAAGCAACATCGCTTCTTCGGCAAAAATCGTCGATTTGGGCGTTTCCCTTGCCGGTATCCCCCTCGCTTTCGACGGCGGCACGCTCCTCTTCCCGATAAGCTATATCTTCGGCGACGTCCTTACCGAAGTTTACGGCTTCAAGGCTTCCCGCCGCGTTATCTGGACGGGCTTTATCCTTTCCGCCGTCGCCTGCGCCGTTTTTTCGCTGCTCGCCGCACTCCCAGGCGAAGCCGAGTGGAGCCGCTACGCGGGAGACGCCGCCTATCAGACGATACTCGGCGGCATGAGTTCGGGCGGCATCGTCGTCGCAAGCCTTGCCGGCTACCTCTTAGGCGAGTTCTCCAACTCAGTGATACTCTCCAAAATCAAAATACGAATGAAGGGAAAACTCCTCTTTGTCCGCACGATTTCAAGCACCCTCGTTGGCGAACTCCTCGACTCGATAGTCTTTATCTCGGTCGCCACGCTCTTCGGCGTTTTCCCCCGTGAGCTGCTCCTCCAACTGATCGTTACCAACTATATCCTTAAAAGCCTCTTGGAAATCGTGCTCACCCCGTTCACCTATCTGGTCATTGGCGGCTTAAAAAAAGCGGAAGGCGTCGATGTTTACGATGAAGGAGTGAAGTATTACCCCCTTAGCTTCCACAATCGCTAAAAAATGATTGACGGCGCGCTCATAAATCAGATTCTTGCCAACGCGCCGGTTTTTATCCTCCTCGCCGCGCGCGCCCTCGCGATGATCGAAACGGCGCCGCTCCTCTCTTCGGATGCCGTGCCCCAGGCGGCGAAAGTCGCCCTCGCCGGCTTTACCGCATTCTGCGTGTTCCCCGAAGCCGACGCCGCAGGCTCGTGGGCGCCCCTTTCCGGCATAGCGCAAAGCCCCTTCAGCCTAAACTTCCTCCTCCTCCTCGCAGGTGAAGCCGTCATCGGCATCATTTTGGGCTTCTTCATGACGATAGTCTTTGCCGCCTTCTCGACGGCGGGGCAGTTCTTTTCGTTGCAAATGGGTTTCGGCGCTTCGGAAACCTTCGACCCGCTCTCGCAAGTCGAAAACCCGCTGATGGGGCAATACCTCAACCTCGTGGCGATGCTCGTCTTCCTCGTCGCCGGCGGCTTCCGCGATCTATTCCTCTCGGGCTTCTGGCATTCTGTACAATCGCTGAGCGTACCTGAGCTTATCGCCGGACGCGAGCGCATAGCGCTGATGATGGCGCGTGGGCTCGGGCTCTTATTTACCGATGCATTACAGATCAGTATGCCGATACTGGGAACGCTCTTCCTCACGACGCTGACAACCGGCTTAATCTCGAAAGCCGCCCCCCAGATCAACATCCTCGCCGAAGGTTTCCCCATTTCAATTACCGTCGCCTTCCTCTTGATCATGGCAACACTCCCCTTCATGGTCGAAGGTTTTTCCACGATCATCCATCAAGGTTTTAGCGACCTCCAAACCGCCACAGCCGGCTTAAGCCCTTGACCGCCACAGGGGGAAGGCGAGCGAATTTAAGAATTTGTCCACAGATGGACACAGATATACACAGATTTTCACTCCGCAATTTTCTTTATCTGTGTTAATCTGTGTGTATCTGTGGACATTTTTCTTCTGTATTTTCAAATTGGACGCGAATACACACGAATAATCATACCGGGGGGGCGTTGCGGGGGCACTCCCCCCCAGAAGCAAAGATATCAAGGAGAAATCTTCAATACCCCGTCACCCCGTCGCTCTGCCAGCAGTTCCGAATTCAACCACGGACCTCACGAACAACACGAACGGAAGACGCAATGAATATGAATATTGGTGGTAAACAAGGCAGAAATCATAAGAATTATACGCAATTTGTTCGTGTGGTTCGTGCCGTTCGTGGTTAATTTTCGAATTCGTAATTGCTGTCGCTCTGCGGCGGGGTATTGACATAATCGCTTTACCAGTGCTAGAATAAACAAGCGGGATGGGGAAAGGAGAAAATTGTGATAAAATTAAAAAGAATGATAGCACACGGGATTCTCGGTGCTATGCTTGTCGCGGGGGCGCTCCTCGCGGGGGCGTGCGACATGCAAACCGGCGTAAGCGATCCGGGGATTATTGATACCGCCGAGAAGCTTCATGCGGCGATAGCGAAGACGGAGGCAGGGGGCACTATCCTGATACAGGGAGCGTTTTCCGGCGAAAATGTAACAATCTCTAAAGCAATAACCTTGCTTAGCAATGTGGATTCATTTGACCCAGCCAGTTTAAACATCCTGCCTAGCGGCAATCTTACCGTAGGGCATAACGGGAGCGGCGCTTTGGCGGTGGCTCCTCTGCGTGCTTTTTTCATTAACGCCTCGAACTATTACGTTGAGGGCGCGTTTGACGTGTCGGCGGGCGTGGTGCTTAATATGGTAAGCGCGGGAGAAAGTATCACGATTAAAAAAAACGCCACGATAACGGTAGCAGAGAGCGGGATGATGCTGACGACTGAGTCCGCGTTGAATACGGTCAAAACGAAACTTGCCGAGAACTCCTTACTGGCAGACATAGCAAAGATCACGATAATTGGGGCTTGCTCCGGCAAAAGTGTGCATCCCACCACAACGGATAGAGTAGGAAGTAACGGACTGACGCTCGCGCTTGTGACAGATTTGATACCGTCGCCGATACCGACAACTCCGGCAGACATTGCCGCGTTTTTTGCGGATGGAAATACGGCAGAAAGCCTTACGATTAGCGGGAATGTTCAAGCCTACGGCGCAATCACCGTTTCGGGTAGCCATATCACCAAAACGATCGTGTTATACAGCGGCAATACCCTTACGGTGACTGCTCTTACGGTGGAAACGGACGCAACATTCTCGATCGTCTGCACTGGCAGCACTGGCGGCACACTTATCAATAATGGCGCCGGCATAGTGAAAGGCGCCTTCAATGTTGGAGGAGGCGTTACCTTAAAGGTGAACGGCAGCATTAAAACTGAGGGTGCTGGAGCCATTAACCGTAGTGCCGGTTCAAAATTCGTCTACAGCTCGACGGCAACCGGTACTATAGGTGAAGACGACTCCATAAACGGCGACGATCCGGCATACAGTGTCAGCGGCAACGCGCTCTTTATGGAGATTGCGGGAACGAGTACCAACAATGAGAGACGCGGTTGGAAGCACGAAATTTCAGGTGGAACGGTAACGCTCAAGAAGGACGCGACCTACAGTTCAACGGAAGAATGCAGCAGTTTGACCGTCAAATCGGGCGGAACGCTGAATGTGGAAGGAGATCAAACCCTGAAGATAGAGAGCGGTGGAACGCTGCAAGTTGAAGTGAGCGCGACGCTCAGTGCCGGTGAAGATGCGGACATCGAAATTGATGACGGCGGAGAATTCAAGGTTGACGGCACAGTGAATGTGCTCGCAGAGGGCACCCTCATGCTGGGAAGCACCACCGTTGGCATCAGCGAGGACAGCTACCTCAGAGGCACCATTGATGTCAAGGGAACCGTGGAAGACTCAAAAGAAAACTACAAAGCGGCATTCTGGAATGACAATGGCAATTACGGCAATAAGTCGACAGGTAAGTTTGTAATCCATAAAGATGCTGAATACAGCCCACGCTTAGAAAACTTCGATTTTGAAAGCGATGCTGCGACCATTACGGTGCGGGCTCCGGCGAATTCGGCTGCCACCTACGAAATTGGGGGAGGCAAAGTTAGCTTAGGTGCAAACAAGGAATTCACGGGTGATGAAACTCTGCTGATACAATCAGGCGCAACGCTTTATGTGGGGGAGTATACCCTCACCATGAATGGCACGGCTACCGTAAAGGGCGAACTGAGCTTTACGACCGGCAAACTGGGCGGCACCGGCGCCGTCAATGTGGAAAGCGGTGGCATTACCATCGATAACAGCCCGAACGATTTCTGGGTAGACAATACAAGCGCCAAGATAGTCTATAAAACTGGCGCGAAGGCAAAGCTGAACAATACGCTCTTCATTGGCAACGCCACTGACAACCCCGTTTTCTGGCTCAGCAGCGGCAACATCGTCGTTGGGGCACACTCACTGAAGCTGCTCTCTGGAATCGCAAGAGTTCTCATCGACGCGCCGATTCAGCCGAATACCGACGCCATACTGAGCGGCGGATCGACACTCACCATCGCATCGAGCAAGACCTTGTATCTTCAGGGCAATCTGACGGTTGAAGCTGGTAGCACTATTAGTGGAAGTACTGGCGCCAAGGTGCAAATTGCGGCTGGTACTGGGAGTGTTACCGGATTGACGAGCAATGGCACCATCGATATTAACGGCTCTGGAGATACAACCATCACGTGGTAGTTTCTCCAAGATGAGCGGTTTGCTGCGTTCCCTCCCGTCGATGGATGCGCTCTTGGACACGCCTTGGGCGGCTGGATTTTCGGGCAGCCTCGGGCGGGAGAACGTGAAAGCTATCATCAGCGAGGTGCTCGATGGTTTGAGGCGCGAAGTCCTCGAAGCTGAGGGGGGCGGGGGCGGGACGCAGCCTGATACGCCGCTGCCTGAGCTTGCGGTCGCTCGCGCAAAAAGCGTGCTTGAGGAAAAAACATCGAGCACACTCAAGCCCGTGGTGAATGCCACAGGGGTCATCATTCACACTAACTTGGGGCGCGCACCGCTTGCCGACCATGCGCTTCGTGCGGTCAATGATATAGCGGGCACATACAGCACCCTCGAATATTCGCCACAAGCAGGCGGACGGGGGGAACGCAATGCTCATGTTGAGTGGAGCATCTGCCGCATGACCGGCGCGGAGGCGGCGCTGGTCGTCAACAACAATGCGGCGGCAGTGCTTCTCGCGCTGTCGGCGACAGCCGCAGGACGCGAAGTCATCGTATCCTCAGGCGAGCTTGTCGAAATAGGCAGCTCTTTCCGAATCCCCGACATACTAGCCTTTTCCGGCGCAAAAATGGTCGCCGTCGGTTGCACCAACTCGACGCGCATAAGCGACTATCGCAACGCAATCACGGAAAATACCTCCTGCCTGCTCAAAGTGCATCCTTCAAACTATCGAATCGAAGGCTTTGTCAAATCGACGCCCCGCGCGGAACTGGCGGAACTTGCCGCCTCGCGCAGTCTTGTCTTCATGGAGGATCTGGGTTCGGGGCTCCTCTGTCCGCTTGGGCTGCCCTTCGCAAGCCGCGAACATGCCGTGCGGGACTGTCTGAAAGCCGGCGTTGGTATCGTTACCTTTTCCGGAGACAAATTACTCGGCGGTCCTCAGATTGGCGTTATTGCCGGCTCGAAGCCCCTGATAGACAAGATGAAGCGCCACCAACTGCTGCGGGCATTACGGGTGGATAAGATGACGCTTGCCGCATTCGAAGCGACCCTCCGCCTCTACCTCGCCGGTAGGCAGCGCGAAATACCGGTGCTCAGCATGATCGAGGCTGAGCTGCCCGCGCTGTTAAAAAAAGCTCGCGCCCTTGTTCGTCTCTTGCAGAGGACGGCGGCGCTCGTAAAAAATGCTGATTTCACCGTTTCGCTGGTCGAGACCTCCGACGCCATCGGAGGCGGCGCTTACCCGACCGACACCCTCCCTGGCTACGGCGCCGCAGTCCGTAGCGCCTCAGATGCTATCCCCGCTGAAAAGTTGGCAGCGGGTTTACGGGCGGCGCATATTCCGGTGATTGCCGGTCTCCGCGACAACAGCGTCATCCTCCACGTCCGCACTCTGCTGGCAGGCGATGAGCAACGAATCGCCGCCGCTTTCACCGAGGCAGCGGGGCGTTGTGTGCCGCCGCAGGCGGTTTCAGCCTTGCTTTCAGTTTGATCCGCCTCAGGCGGTTTCAGCCTTGCCCTTGGTAAGAGAAGGGCGATTCGTTTTACTAATTACCCTCCTCGTCGAAAAGCCCTCACCACTTGGGCTGGGGAGGATTATCCTGACGTAGCGGGCGAACCTTCCCGCCCCGCCCGTTCCCCGCGATTCGCTGATTCACTGCTCAACTTAGCTAACAACGCTCTTTTCAAAGTGAAGGCAGGGCAGGAACCGCCTGTGGCGGCGCGGGGCAGCACAAGTGCGGGAGGCGCTGGGGTGCAATTTATTTTTCTGGGTAAATTCCAAAAGTGTGATAATGCTCTATTGCTGACGAGGGGGGCGTTGCGGGGGGATACCCCCCGCAGAGGGGGTAGGGCGCAACGCAGTGCGC
>JAITNZ010000028.1 GCA_031290205.1 Spirochaetaceae bacterium | reverse complement strand
GTGTGATAATGCTCTATTGCTGACGAGGGGGGCGTTGCGGGGGGATACCCCCCGCAGAGGGCGCACAGGTTCACCTAAAGGTGAACCTGCACTATTGTGCAGTGTTGGGGCGTCCTGCGTCACGCCTCTTCGTATGCCGCTGTTAAACGCCCTATCGGGCGCGGCGGCTGGGCGGGGTAGGGCGCAACTCAGTGCGCCCGTAGGGGGAGACTTCCCCCTCCTCTACTGGATTACTACCATAGTGTCGGCTGATTTACCACGAATTTGGAAGTGCACCCGTTATCCTCTGTCCGCTGTTAATCGGATTTGTAATACAAAAAATCATAAACTGCCTGCCCGCCTAAAACTGCGCGACCGTATTCGCGGGTTTCTGTGAGCTCGACGCTTTCGAGAAAGAGGTCGTCGGGCAGTTCGGTTTCTGCCCGACGCCAGCGACGGATCCGCCCTATGCCGCCGTTGTAGGCAAGCACCGCGGTTTCCGCATTTCCCAGTCGGTCGAGGAGTTCCCGGTAGTAGAGCGCCCCCAGATGGAGGTTGATGTTCGGGTCAACAAGATTTACCGTGCCGTCAACGCGGTAATCCGGTCCGCCGTTCCTTGCCAGATAATGCGCCATATCCTGCGCGGTACGTTCCATCAGTTGAGTTAAGCCTGAGGCGCCGGCGCGGGAGTATGCGCTGGGGTTAAAAACGCTCTCCTGCCTAACCAGTGCGAAGAGTAGCGCGGGGGCGATTCCCGCTTTTTCCGCAAAATCTTCAATATCGGCTTTGAAACCCTGCGGATAACTCAATTCCAGATCCCGCCGTTCGGGTTTGAAATCATTCCGTTCCCTGCACAGCACCGTAAGGTTGATGAGCCGCCGCCACTGTTTTGCCGCCGCCAGCCGTTCCAAAAACCAGCGCACCTGAGCTAGAGTAAGGCGGTCAAACGATTCCCTAAGAAACGGATACGCCGCCGCCGAGCAGCCGAAATCAAAAAAACCGTCAAGGAATTTTATTTCATCGGCGGACATCGGGGGCTTTTGCACGGCGGGAGGGCTTTTTGCGACATGGGACTGCGAGATACAAGCGGCGAAATCGGGGGGCAGGCTTAAGCGTTTTGCGGCAAGCGTCCGGTAATAGAAGGCAGGGATGGTAATGCGCCCCGTTTCGATAGCGGAATACGCGATTTTATAGTAAAACCCACTGCGTTCAATGCCATTTTTCCATTCCAGAAAGCCTAATTGCACGGCTCTACCGATGATATAGGCATATTTTGCCCTTGTTTCGGCGCTGGCATACCGGTTAATTACGTCAAAAACATCGGTAAGCACCGTCCATTTCCGGTTTTTACACACAAAAAATGAAATTTTATCGAAAATATCGTCAAAATAGCTTGCGTCATTCCAGAATGGCGCATATTTTTTTATAAACGGCACGACGCTTTCGGGCTTTTCGTTATAGGCAATATCAAAAATATACCAAATGCAGACATCCTTGCCATCCGATGCAAACGGTACAGCCAGTTCAAAATAATCCGATGCCTCCCGTGCTTTTTTCATTTGCCGCGCCATCCGCCCCGCATAATAGAACAGCCGATATAGCGCGTCGGAAACATGAACGCCGCGGTCAAGCATCGCAGGCGCCATCGCTGCATCAGCCATCGCGGCTGCCATCGAAAGGAATCGTTTGATCCCCTCCGCCGGCGCGGTATATTGAAACGCCTTCCCCAAATCGCTTAACAGCTCAGGATGAGAGAGGAACAGCGCCTCGCCGTCTGCGGCGGATAATGCCGGACGAAAAGCAAGCAGCGCCTCGCGATACGATGAACGGGAGACGGCGAAGCGCCCTTCTATGAGCGCAGCGATGGTGTTTTTATCGGTGGAAGCCTCGCCTTGCACGCCCAAGAATAGATTCAGTTTTCTAAAAAGCCAGCGCTGCGGCTCGCCTGTGGGTCCGTCAAAAAAAAAGCTTGCGAGTGTATCCCAATCAGGATTGCGCTGTTCGACAGATTCAAAAATCTCGAACGCACTCTGCCATGCGGTGCCCTGTGCAACAGATGATTTTTCGGAAAATTCCCGGTAATAGCGGTCGGGATCCGTCGGAATTATTTTTTTTGCCGCTTCCTTTTTGGTAACACGACTCTTAAGCGCTTCACCAAGTAAGCTATTGATGCGATGCTCAGTATCGGTATTGTCCGGTGCGGCATTTTCCAAGAGGAGCGCCGCGTAAAAAGGAGCGGCGGCGTCAAGACGGGCGATCTCTCCCATGCGGGAAACATCCGCATCCATGATAAACTGAATATCGCCCCTCTTTATTTTCTCGATTGCACGGGAAAGGGGAATGTCTAGCACTGTCTGTGCGGCGCACGATTGAAGAATGCAGAGAAAAATAAAAAGTGGAAGCAGCAAAAGAGCGCGCACCCATGTAGTTTATGTCAAACCGTAAATAAATGCTATGCGCCACAGGCGGCGCCTGTGGGCGAGCGCATTATAATTGTATCCGTCAAAATGAAGAGCGACAAGCTGCTAGGGAAAATTTGTTGTTGGGCTAGGCAATGGTCAAGAGGATATGCTCCTATGCCGATACTATAAGATGAGTATGTTTCCTTTTTACCGTTGGCGGAAAGCGCACGAGATGGAAAAGTTTGTGCCGGAACGCTTCTTAAAAGAACGGGAGAAGTATTGCGTTGCTGCGTGCGCCCGATTTCGTGAATTAAATTACGGGCATGACCATGCCTGGGTTTTTGCCTTTGGCGATATGTACGGCGCAAGCGCGATGATACTCCATAGCCAGCGGACGGTTTTTCCGGTCTTCGATGGGCAGACTGAGTTCAGCCTTCCCCCTCATCTTATCCGCGCTCTGCGGAATATCGATATCTATGCGTTGCACGGGCTTGCAAGCGATACCGAAACATTGGAAAAAATTCTGTATCCGTTTGGGCTTATCGCAAAAGAATACACGGACTATTTCCTTATGGCGCTGGACAGTGCCGATGATGTCCGCTCGGTGCAGGAGATGCCAAAAGGCTTACTACTCCGCCGAGCCGAGAAATCGGATGCAGAGCAGATGTTCCCCTTGCAAGCGGCTTTTGAGCAGGAAGATGTTTTACCACAGGGCGTCCAGTTCGATGCGCGGGTATGCAGGCTGAGGCTCTCGAAGATCATCAATCATGAAAAAACGCTTGTTGCGGAAATGGATGGCAAGATCGTAGGGAAAATAAATACCAACGCTGAATCGTATTCACGGTATCAACTGGGCGGCGTTTATATTCTGCCACAGTACCGTGGGCGCGGTATCGGAACCACTCTTACATCGGCTTTTATCCGTTTACTCCTTGCAGAAGACCGAGGGCTTACCCTCTTTGTGCGAAAAAACAATCTGAGCGCGCTTTCTGTCTATCAAAAGTGTGGATTCAAGAACATCGGCGATTATCGAATTGTGTATATGCAGTAAGCCGGAAGAGTTTTATTCAGCAGTTCCGAATTCGAAAATTAAACCCCCAATGGCTCGAATCGCCCTTCTCTTACCAAGGGCAAGGCTGAAACCGCCTGTGGCGGATTAACCGCGAACAGCACGCCCAGCACGCACGAATTAGCACTCAATTTTCACTATAAGTTCCTTATTCAAAATACCCAGGGCGCGTCCATCTCTTTATGAAATTTTATTACTTTTATTCCATCGTTTTCAAAATATTTAAAAAATCATTATAGCTATAAACCGTCCATAGCAGAAAGAAATCCGCTTTTTTAATCTCCATATTCTTTAACGATGTGCATATCCTCTTATAACAATCACCGGATGTTTTATCAAT
>JAITNZ010000199.1 GCA_031290205.1 Spirochaetaceae bacterium | reverse complement strand
GTCCTGCGCCACGCCATGAACGATTAACCGCAACAACACCCCATCGGGTGCTATTATTGGGCGGGGTAGCGACGCAATTTTGCGGCGCGTAGGGGGAGACTTCCCCCTCCTTATACTGGAGAATTCCATAGCGCCTACCTGATTTACCCAGAATTTGGAAGTGCACCCTGTCCGTGGCGCCCCCTTGACAAAAAAAATCATTCTGTTAGAATACTACTGTTGGTCAGCCAACGCAGTTTTAAGGCATCTTTTCTCATGAATAAATGGTCCGCGATTTCCCCACAAGGGGGGCTCGGATTTTTTTTATGAGTGAGGTAAAACTGTGGAACAATCACCGCAAAGCAACAGCTATCTAATCACGGAACCGGTGGGCAAACTCCTGCCCAAATTTGCGATTCCGTGCGTCGTCTCTCTGATCATCTCGTGCCTGTACAACATCGTTGACCAGATTTTTGTCGGAAACGGTGTGGGCTATTTGGGAAACGCGGCAACCGGAATCATATTTCCCGTGACCGTTATCGGCTGGGGTGGGGCGCTTTTATTCGGCGATGGAGCGGCGGCATTTTTGAGCCTGTCGCAGGGGCGCGGAGACACGAAAAGCGCGGGCAGGGCAATCGCAAACAGCTTGCTGCTTTCTTTTTTATCCGGTGTCGTGATAATGTTGGTCTGCTATCTCTGCGGAGCGCCGATACTCTACGCGCTCGGAGCAACGGACGCCACCATTAGCTTAACCCGTGATTATGGCTATATCGTTTTTGCCATGTTACCGCTTGCGATGGTGCAATTATCATTAGCATCTATCATTCGTTCTGACGGCAGCCCCAAATATGCGATGATGACGATGGCTGCGGGCGCCGTCTTAAATATCATTTTTGACCCGATTACCATCTTCGTATGGGGCTGGGGAATTAAGGGCGCCGCATACGCGACGATTTTCGGACAGGCAGTCAGCTTTGTTTTATCCGTGCTGTACCTTCGCCGCAGCAAAAGTTTCCGCCTTCGCCTCTCGGATTTTATACCGGATTGGAAAGCGATTAAGCCGGTGATTCCTTTGGGCAGTTCAAGTTTTTTTACCCAGATTTCCATCGTCATCGTAACGGTCGTAAGTAATAAATTGTTGGTGTCCTACGGCGCAATGTCCGAGTACGGCTCGGATATTCCGTTGGCGGCTTTTGTCGTCATCATGAAGCTCTTTCAGATTGTGTTGTGCATCGCTATCGGTATCGCCGCCGGTGCACAGCCTGTGATCGGCTTCAATTATGGAGCGAAACGCTACGACCGCGTGAAGCAGACGTTCAAATACGTTGTTCTGTGGACATTTATCACAAGCGCCGCTGCCACGATATTGTTCCAGATGATACCTCACGCGCTTATTCGGCTGTTCGGCGCAGATGGGGATCTCTACACAACTTTTGCCGTCAATTGCTTACGTGTTTATCTATCGCTTATCATATTTACCTGTATGCAAAAAGCATGTGCGATTTTTCTGCAGTCTATCGGGAAGGCGAGCGCGGCAATCTCGCTGGCTTTGATTCGGGATGTAGTTTTTCTCCTTGTCTTTTCGGCGGTTTTCCCGGCATATAGCGGCGTAACCGGTATTTTTCGCGCGGCACCTGCGGCGGATATACTTGCGATAATCATCACCGCGATTGTCCTGCTTCGCGTGTGGAAGCAGCTTGGCACGGTTCAAACGTCAGCTGCGGACGCTCAGACGCCGACAATCAGTCCTTCGCGCAAAGGCGTAATCGTTACGATTGCCCGCGAGCATGGCTCCGCTGGGAAGCAGATTGGGCAAGCAGTCGCGGAAAAACTGGGAATCCCCTGTTACTATATGGAAATGACCGCGCTTGCCGCGCAGGAAAGCGGTCTTGCGCGAGAGTTCGTGTCCGGGATCAATGCCAATTCGCCGTCTGTTATGCGCGAGCTGTATCTGAGCAGTGAACCGGCGCGTCTTGCCATAATCGCGCAGGAGCAAATTATTCGCAAGATTGCGGATAGCGGTTCCTGCGTGATTGTAGGGCGGGCTGCCGAATGGGTGCTGCGTGATTATGAAGATGTCGTCCGTATTTTTATTCATGCGCCTCAAGACTACCGGATAAAAAACTTGATGGAAACCTATGGCGACACGGAGCAGGAAGGTAAAAAAAGCATCGCGCATTCCGATGCGGCGCGTGCCGCCTATTATACCCAAATTTCGGGATTGCAGTGGGGAAACGCAAAAGCCTACGACCTGAGTATCAATAGTTCCATCGGCGTGGAAAAAACAAGCGCCGCGATTTATCAGTACCTAAAAAGCAGAGGGTAATTGCGCAGTGGGGCTTAAGGCGTGCGTGTGCGTAAAATTAAATAGACGAAGAATGGTGCGCCGATGAACGAGGTGAGTATGCCTATGGGGATCTCTGATGTTGAGATGGTGCGGGCGACGTTATCGACGACGAGTAGGTAGGAGGCGCCGAGGAGCATGGAGGCTGGGAGCAGGACGCGATTATCCGGTCCTGCTATCATGCGGGCAAAGTGGGGGATGACGAGCCCGACCCAGCCTATCATGCCGCTGATGGAGACGCAGGCGGCGCTGATGATCGTGGCGCCGGCAATCACGGCTACACGGATGAGGCGGGTGTTGATGCCCATGGAACGCGCCTCGTCCTCGCCCATGGTCATGAGGTTTAAGGGGACGCGGCAAAAAAAGAGGATGAGCAAGCCGAGCATTACCGGCGGCGCCGCGAGGCTAAGGTCTGTGGTGCGGATGCCGGCTAAGCTGCCCATGAGCCAGTAGGTGATTGCCGGCAGAACGTTGGTCTGGTCGGCTATCAGTTTTAAGAAGGCGGTTGCCGATGAAAAGAGTGAGCCGAGCATGATGCCCGCTAGCACGAGGGCTAAGGTGGGGTTTGAACGCGCGGTGGACGCGATGAGGACGGCGGCGATCACGGCGCTTAATCCAAAAGAAAACGCGCTTACCGAAATTAGCAGGTAGGGGGCGCCGGTCATGATGGCAAGCGCCGCGCCGAATCCGGCGCCTGCCGACGAGCCGAGTATGTCAGGCGATACGAGGGGGTTGATGAACAAGCTCTGGTAGCAGACTCCGGCGGCGGAGAGTCCGGCGCCAATCATCGCGGCGGCGACGACGCGGGGTAGCCGTATATTGAAAATAACGGCATCGACTTGAGCCGACCAGTCCTGCGCCCCGTTAAAAAGTCTGTTAAACAACGCATGCGCCAGCTCCGCCGGCTTGACGGGAAATTTCCCAATCATAAACGAAACAACGAAGCAACTGAGAAAAACGATACAGAGAATACTTAGAGTAAGTGGCGGGGCGTTAAGTGGGCGATGCGCAGCATCGAAAATTTTGAGCTTCAATTTAGTTTGACTGCCGTTAAAGTGTGATTTCAATGCTGAGAAGACGCCTCGTGTCGGCAAGCACTTAATAGAGCCGGGGGGGGCGTTGCGGGGGGGGACCCCCCCCGCAGAGGGGGTAGCGACGCAATTTTGCGGCGCGTAGGGGGGGGCTCCCCCCTCTTCCCTCACTACTTTCACTTGAATGTCGACTCCGCCATCAGCGTGCGCGCTTCGTCATCGCTTAAACGATAATGATAAAAGAGGCTGTAAAAACGTTTTGCTTCGGCTATCATGTCGTCCTGAAAAACGGCGGGGAACAGCAAGTTGCCAAGCCACTTGATGCCGATGAGGCGGTTTACCGACGGGGGGCGCCCCATCCAACTGTAGGGTTCGAGGGGTGCAAGATAATAGGCGCCGCGCTGGATGGCGCTGACGCTCTGCCACGCGGGGTCGCCGGCGGCGCTTTCGTAGGCGCCTTTCGAATCGAAGAGGGCTATGTCGGGGTTCCAGAGGATGATCTGTTCCATAGAAACGGGGTCCATGCCGGCGTTCGACCGCTTTTGTAGTTCGGCAACGTTTTCGGCGCCGATATATTCGATGACATCGGCGTGTATCGAGCCGCGCCCGTTGGTCTCCTGCCCCGTTTTGCCGCTGCCGAAATAGACGCGCGCGGGTGCGCCCTGTTGCGCCAAAACTTTCTTCGCCGCCGCCTCGGTGAGTGTTTCCTCGACATAGGCGCTGAGGAGTTGCGCCCGGTTGCCCTCGTCCAATATCTCGCCTAGCGCGAGATACGCGCCGCTCATCGTCTCGAAGACGGCTTCGACGAAGATAACGGGGATGCCTAACTGCGCTTGCAAGCCGTCCATGTCATCCTTGATGTTCCGCTTGGGCTCGCCAATGTCGATGATGATGTCCGGCGCGGCGGCGATGAGCGCTTCCATGTTGAGGTTGACATTCCGCCCGTAAAACTGCCCGAATGTGGGTTTAGACCAGTGTTTTTCGTCAAAATACTTCTTCTGCGAATCGCTGAACGAGCTCGACCAGCCGATCACTTTATCGGGGCAAAGTGAATAGAGGACGATCTGAGCAAGGGGTCCCGACGGGGCGATGCGCTGAATATTTTTCGGAATGACGACGGTGCGCCCCGCCGAATCCGTCCAGCTGATTGTTTCCCCCGCGCCTGCCGCACCCTTCTTTGCGCTGCACGAAAACGCAAGGATGGCGGCAACCAGTAAAAGTGCATATTTTTTGTTTTTAGTGTACATCATGCGGGTATTGTAAACTAAAACAAATCCTTCTGCAAGTCCCCGCTTGAGCTGAGGGCAGATTTCCCCCGAGATGTGCGGCGATGATTCTAAGAAATATTCTAGCGCGGGCTCCCGCACTCTAAGCCGTGTGCCGCTCCCGTTGACGCGCTGCTCTTTCAGCGGCTGGATTTATTTTAACTTGCAATCCTGCTGTATTCATCAGTCGATAAACAGCAGCAGATGCAAAAGATAGCTACTACCTCTCTCTTACACACTTTATGCCAAATTCTTTCATGACCGGTGCGGTTATTTGTTCGATATATTCATTAAACTCTGCCGGACTCATCTCTTTGGTCTCTTCCCAAATGCGATCACGGATAGCGTCAACTTCTTCTTCTACAGGTGTATAGATTGACTTATGTTTCTGTTCCGTCATAAACTACCTCCCATGGCTCACAGAGGGTTATAGCCTCATAGTCATATTTTTGATTGATATAATTTACCATCTTTCTGGTTCTTTCCTTGTTAATATGCTTAAAATTCCACGATACAACATACTGCAAACGGCGCACAGAAGCAATAGCAATATGCGTGGCATCCAGCCGCTTCTTTGCGGAAATACCATCATTTGCCGCTATATAGATATCTGCAAGCCGGACTGCTTCATCGGTTTTTTCTAAAACTTTAATATGAAACCTATCAATCAGCGCTAACATATCACTGCGCTTAGGTTCTGCCGCATTCTGTAATTCGCCAATGACGTATTGCGAGGTATAGGCTTGTATTTCACCCCTGCCTGCGGCTTCAAAAAAGGCTACCGTGACAAGATGCCCGTCCCGCGCTTCATCAAAGAAATAGTTAAACATCGCCGTTTCCATGTACGCGCTTTTTTTTGTTTCCATATCTAGCATTGTGGCATAGTTTTTGGACTTTGTCTACATCCATGCAGGGGTACAGACACTGGTTGCGATAGCTGTCGCCCCCCGCACTCTAAGCCGTGCCCCGCTCCCGTTGACGCGCTGCTCTTTCAGCGGCTCGATTTATTTTAGCTTGCAATCACTCCGTATTTATCCGTTCGCAAGCAACACGCCTGAAAAGGTAGCGGTTACGGTTGTTCTTGTACATCTAATATGTTTAAAACTACACTAACAACATATTATGGTTCACTTTATAAAAGGTATATAATTTTCTTTGAGTATTCCCGTCGTATGAATATAAATAGCATAACCATCTTTGACAACGACAGTTTTATTGGAAACACCATCTGAAAAGGTTACTGTAGTTGTATTTCCGTCAACAACTTTTTTTGCTCTTATACCAAAATATTCATGGGTTACTGTAGTTATATTTCCGTCAACAACTTTTTTCTCCCAGTAACCAGTTGTGTCAGTCTCTGTAGTTGTATTTCCGTCAACAACTGTTTTACTCCAGAACCCATTAGAGCGTGTCTCTGTAGTTGTATTTCCATCGACAACTGTTTTACTCCAGAACCCATTAGAGCGTGTCTCTGTTGTTGTATTTCCGTCAACAACTGTTTTGCTCCAGAACCCATCTGAGCGGGTCTCTGTAGTTGTATTTCCGTCAATTTCAATATTTTGATCAGGATAAAACATAACGAAAATACCGCTTGGTAATATTGGGCAAATCTCTTTAGATAATAGCACATATCCTTTAGTTAGTTTGCAATGGATTGTAATTTTAGCCTTTGCGTCTTTTGTTATGGTAATATACCCCTGTGTCTCGTCACTACAGTATACAGTGTATTCCTGTCCAAAACTTATTGCCGTAGCAACCAGCGCCAGCATCAGCGCGATACTGATTTTTTTCATGTTTATCTCCATATTATACCTCCTATAAATAAAACCATAACTCTATGTCCCCGCATCCCCGCAGACACATGCCTTGCAATAGCAGACAAGGGCTACCCGATTTGATAAAAATCATTTTCATAATTTACTCCGTCTTATCAACAGACTTACTCTTAAATTTATAAATTAAACTTTCAAGTCTTCTGATTAAATCATCATAGGTTATAATGTCTAATATTTTATTATACGTTCGCTTAATAATTTCTAAATCGTCTAATTGTTCTTTACTTAAGTCCTTGTCTAGCCCCATAATTATGATACCCGATGGGTTGATAATTTTAATTTTTAAATTTTCCGGTAATTCTGATTGGTATTTCTTTTGCAAGGCATCCTCGCCAGCTCTTGACCAACTGTTTAAGTAAAAAATATACTTCTCTACTTGCATGACTGCTTCGCTTAAATCACGGAGAGGAACAAAATTGTCCCTACTATATGCTGTTTTGGTTATCAGTGAATCGAGACGAGGTCTTTTGATTTCGATTATATCAATGTTGCCCTTAAAATCTATTAACAGGTAGTCCAATCGTCTGCTTTTATCAGAATATATATCTTTAATTGTAACTTCCTTCAAGACCGATACATATTTAGGAAATAACAGCTGCAGTATGTCGAGCATCTCATTTTGCCATATTTTTTCGCTGTATTCTTCTGGATGACTTATCATTTCATTTAATTTGTTAAAAATATATTCGTATTTTATAGTTTCAATTTCCGATATTTCTTCTTTCGAGACGTGGTTTCTTCTGCTGGGTTTATCATTCATATATTTTTCGTATTTTTCTATGGTCGTAGTGGCTTCTGATAATTCTTCGCGGATTATCATAGATATGCGCATTTCGGCATATTTATTACATTCGGTTGTATTGGGGAATTTTTGCAATATTTTCTGAAAAGTTTTATATTGTAAAGTTGCATTGACATCGTTGCCAATTAGAACATCGTTCTTGATGATGCTATCTAATCTTTTAAATATTGAAATATTACGAGCCGCAATGAAATATTTCGTTTTTAATTCGATTTGTTTTTCAAACCCTATATTCTGGTTAATTCCTAGTTTTTTGCCTTCTATCATAAAATAATCGTTTTTGACATTTAAGTTCCCTAAAACAAAAATTACAGGGGACCCGTCGTCATTAATATCATATTCATCATCATACTGATATAGATCCTCTTTCGTAAAGAAAAAAATCTTTTTAAAATTGACATGTCCATTTGTTTTCAAGCTCTTAAAGATCCATGAATTCGGACTTGTTTCCGGTGAATACTCAAAAAGCAATAGATTTGATTCAGTAGAAAATTTAATCATTCTTAACATCCTTGTAATAGACGCCCCTGCGAATATAATATCCTGTAGCATTCACTATCTGATTGCCAGCGTCCGCTATAATGGCATCACGGTCCACATCTTTTAGAAAATCGCTCCTCATCATTTTAGCCATTCCCTCTGAAACGGCGAATTGCTGCTCCCGTTGACGCGCCGCTCTTTCAGCGCCTCAATTTATTTCAGCTTGCAAGCCTGACGTATTCATCCGTCCATAAACAACAGCACCTGAAAAAGTAGTTGCTACGATTTTCCATAAATACTACTCCCCCCCTCACTACTCAAATCAAATTTGGGTTCGTTATTCTTATCAAATTCTTTTTTCCAATTTTTTAGCCAGTATTCTCTTTCTTTTTTTGAGTTTAACTCAGGAATTTTGTTCGCCATTGATTGTATTGCATTATCTTCTATGTTTAATTTAAATTTACACCATGATGTATGGCTTTTATTTGAATTCTCAATTTTTACACTAATTGAAACAGTCTTATAGAAGGGCAAAAACCTGATAGGGTCTAATGGAATTTCACATTCAAGATGGCGTATTGTATCCATAGTTTCATTAACATTAGTGTTTTTAAAAATATAGTCTTCATAACGTTTGACATTAAACAAATATGATTTAGCCCTTTTAATTTTTTTTCTGATGTCATCAACAGCACTACCTTTCGCAGCTTCAAAAAGCCATTTTATTCCAAACCTAGGCTTGCAATTCGATTTATATACTACCTTGTTTTCATTTTTATCTGTACTGTTAAAATGCACAAAATATGCAAGGCTTGCAACCTGCAACACATCTAACGGAGCATCTCTAATGATTTGCGAAAATTCGTGTTGAGATTTAACAGGTAGATATGTTTTAGCTTCATCTATCCTTATGTATGGCAGAATAGATTTAATTGTAGTCGTGTTCTTATTTAGCTTATTAGCAAGCCATCTAATACCACCTGCGACAATGGCAAGGGCACCGATAAACGCACTCAATCCTATCAGAAATTCATATAAGGTGATAGATAAATCAAATTCATAACATGGTATCATAATATTCTTTCCTTGATATCTCTAATTGCGACTAAAAGCCGTGCTATTCTATTCATAACTTCTCCTTCCTTCTTCGCTCTTTAGCGAAACTAAAAAATATATCTTATCCTCATACGAGGTTATGCACTCTACAAAACCCCCGCCCTTCACGCCAAGGGCGGGTATTCTCTATATCCTCCCCCCCTACTTCTTCGTCCAGCCAAATTCTGTTCCGCTTAAAGGAAGCATACTGGTACTCAAGCGGTCGCTTGCCCCTACCGTTGTGTCGCGATAGTAGTTACCATAGGCATAGGAAACTGCATGACCAAAGGTATCTCCCTTGCCACTGGTATTACTATTGTTCCCCTCGTTCTTGCCATAAATTATGCCGCCTGTGGTATCCTTGATGAATGTGCCGTTGCCAATAAACACGCCGCCGCCGGTGGAGGTGCCCGTATTGCCACCGATTGTGCCGCCACTCATTGCGAATATGCTACCACTCACATATACGCCGCCACCGGAGTAGGTGGATGATGCGTGAGAGGAAGGGGAGGCAGAGGATGCCGTATTGCCGCTGATAGTTCCACCGCTCATCTCGAATGTGGCGTTAGAAAAATACACGCCGCCGCCTGAGTAGGTGTAGGTGGGGTAGTTTGAGGTGAAGATGCCATCAGCAGGAGCGGTAGAGGATGCCGTATTGCTGCTGATAGAGCCACCGCGCATCTTAAATGTGCCGCTGCCAGAATAATACACGCCTCCGGCTGAGTAGGCGGAGCTGGAGCCGCCGGCACTGTAGTAAGAGGCCATGGCGGATGCTGTATTGCCACTGATAGAGCCACCGCTCATCTCGAATGTGCCGACAGACACACACACGCCGCTGCCTGAGTAGGCATGAGAGGCTTCGGTGGAGGCGGTGGAGGATGCCGTATTGCTACTGATCGCTCCTCCGCTCATCTCGAATGTGCCGGTGCCAGAAAAATTTACGCCGCCACCGGAGTAGGTGGATGATGCGCGAGAGGAAGGGGAGGCAGAGGATGCCGTATTGCCGCTGATAGTGCCGCCGCTCATCTTAAATGTGCCGCTGCCAGAAAAATACACGCCTCCGCCAGAATAATCCACACTGCCACCGGAGTTGTAGGCGGATGCTGTATTGCCGCTGATAGTTCCGCCACTCATATTGAATATGCCGCTGCCAGAAAAATACACGCCTCCGCTAGGATAATGCACACTGCCACCGGAGTAGTATGCCGATGCTGTATTGCCGCTGATAGTTCCGCCACTCATCTCGAATGTACTGCTGCCAGAAAAATTTACACCGCCGCCGCCGGCAGAGGATGCCGTATTGCCGCTGATAGTGCCCCCGCTCATCTCGAATGTGCCGCCAGACACAGACACCCCGCTGTTGCTATTTCCTGTTACTCCGCTGCCCGCCCGCATTTTAAGAGTGCCGCCCGACTCGATGCTCACAAGGGAATAATAGTTGCTCCCATGCCCCTTCAGCGTGATATGGTTGTCCAGAACGAGGGTTATGCCGCTTCCTACCGTAAAAAGGGCGCCGCTTCCCCAAAGCTGGATGACCCGCTCGCTGCCTTTCCCTTTAAGCCGCAGGGTAACGCCGCTTTTCAGCGTTGCGGCGGAAAGCGTGAGCGGGTTGCAGTCTTGATTGGCGTCAATTATCAGGGTATAGGCGGCATTTTCCGTGCCGTTGCCGTTGATATACGCGACCGCCTCCGCTATGGCTGTCGCGCTGCCGAGTTTGTTCGCGCGGTCGCTGTCGAGGTATAAACCCGCTCCCCGTGAGTCTTCGAGGCTGTTCAGCACGCCCATGCCGCCTATTGGCTCCAGTTTGTTGCCCCCGCTGTCTGTTACGGCACTTCCACTATAGGAAAGCGTTACCTCGTCCCAGTAATTTATCGCAGACGACAGCGTCAACGTCCACTCCGTGCCGCTGCCGCTTACCGAGTTTACGGCAATAGAAGTGTCGCCATTTATTTCGACCGACCAACCGGAGGCGCTGACATTGCTTACCGCTTCGCTAAACTTTAGTTTGAGCGTCGTTGCTGCCTCAAGCGTCGCGCTGAGCAGGTCGGGGGGAAGGTCTATGACAATGGCTGGAGGGTCAATCGGGTCGCCCGCCTCCCCTTCCGCCAGCAAGGTTACATCTATCCCGCCTAGGTTGCTTGATAAGGTAAAGGGGGCGCTCGTGTTGGTGTTATAGTATTGCCTGGCTGCTTGGATGGTGTATATGCCGGCAGTCAAGTTTGAAAAGGTCCAGCGTCCGGTCGATGCGCTTGTCGTGGTGTCTTGAATGCTCGCGCCCTGCTTGAGGCGGACGGTTGCGCCTGAAATGGCGCCTCCGCTCGAACCGACGATTTTCCCGCTCACGGTGTATCCGGAGCCGAGCTGCGTCAACACTACA
>JAITNZ010000165.1 GCA_031290205.1 Spirochaetaceae bacterium | reverse complement strand
CCCCCCGTCAAAAAGATCGCCTGCGGAAAGCACGTCGGCAGCCTGCTCCGGTTCGGGGTTTTCGGGGCGATAATCGAGGGTGAAGGCGGCTTTCACCGCCTCGGCATTGGCATAGGAGGCGCCGCTATCAATATCAATATAATCAGCATCGTTATGATAGCCCCCCTCATCAACATAAGCTGCATTCGTTTCAGCATTTTTTTCATTGCCGCAACTGCTGAAAAGAAAAACCGCACAGAAAAAAAAGATAAGCCGGTAGCTATCCTTCATGATATACCTCTCCTGCAGTGCCGCAGGCACTTTCAGCCTTGCCTTCACTATGAAAAAGGCGATTATTCATGTTTCTCTCCTGCAATCTGCTAAAAAATTATCGATAAGATATTCGGTGTCGCGGGGACCGGGGCAGCCTTCGGGGTGAAACTGCACGGCGCTGAAGGGACCGGTGAGCGAGCGCACTCCCTCGACGGTGTTGTCGTTGGCATTAACGAACCACGTTTCCCACGTTTTCGGCAGGCTTTCCGCCCGCACTGCATAGCCGTGATTCTGGCTCGTGATATAACACTTCCCCGTCTTAACATCGACGCAGGGCTGATTCTGCGCGCGATGCCCATAGGGGAGTTTGTAGGTGTCCCCCCCTGCGGCAAGCGCCATAATCTGGTTGCCAAGGCATATACCAAAAATCGGTTTGCCCCGTGCAAACGCCCGCCGCACGGTGGCGATAGTCTTGCCGCAACTCTTGGGGTCGCCCGGACCATTCGACAGAAAAATGCCGTCATAGTCTATGCCCCCCAAATCGTGATTCCACGGCACGCGGATAAGCTCCACCCCCCGCGCCAGCAAACACCTAAGTATATTCGCCTTCGCACCGCAATCAATCAGCACAATACGAAGAGGTGCAGGAGGGGGAAGTCTCCCCCCCGCTCCAGCCGCGCCAGGCGCGTCTTCCGCTACCCCCTCTGCGGGGGAGACGCCCCCGCAACGCCCCCCGCCTGAATCGCCTATATCAGACTGAAGGCAAGGCTGAAGGCGCCCGTGGCGCCCCGCAACGCCCCCTTGCGTAATAATCGCCCTCTTCTTATCGAGCGCAAGGCTGGAAGCGCCTGAGGCACCGCGCTGACGGTAGACTGTAACGCCGCTACAGGAAACCTCGGCGACGGGGTTGGCAAAATAACCTGAATCAAGGGGGACATCCGGCTTGCCGTCGACGATAATTTTGCCGCGCATCACCCCCTGTTCGCGCAAGCGTTGGGTAAGAGCGCGCGTGTCGATGCCGCAGATCGCCGGCACATTGTTTTTCTCCAGCCACACGGCAAGGCTTGCGCCGGATGCAAAGTGGCTCGGCTCCTCGCAGTGTTCCGCGACGACCAAGCCTGCAACCTGAATAGTATCCGACTCAAAATGAACGGGGATGCCGTGTTCGTCAAAATGCGGCTCGAGGGTTTTCGTGAGGGGCACGCCGTAGTTCCCCACGAGGGGGTAGGTCATCATCAGTATCTGCCCGCAAAAACTGGGGTCGGTCAGCGCCTGCGGATAGCCGGTCATGCCCGTCGTGAAGACCAGTTCCCCCGCGCCCGAGCGCGCCTTGCCAAACGACCAGCCCTGAAATTCAGCGCCGTCCTCAAGCACGAGCCGCGCGGGTATATTTTTTTTCTTCATCATTCGTGTCCTGTCCAGAATTCCGAAGACATGCCCTTTAGAGGCGTACTTGGAACTTACAACCCGCGAAGTTCGTTATCCATACGAGCTTTGGTTTCGTTATCAATAATTTTCTTGTCGAGCAGCACGCCGTTCATTATTCCGAGGTAGTTTTTCAGATGCCCGAAGTGGTTAAGCTCTATGGACTCGAGTTTGTTTTCCAGCGCGGTAGCGAGCACCGTTTGCTTGAACCCGTGCTTGAAGAAATCAAACCCATGACGGCTAAACCCGATGATAAGGATAACACCCGCCGCAATCAGCAAAAGCGTTGCCGCAAGAGGAGGAAATTCCTGCATAATATCTCTTAAAAAACTCCATATAGTCATGGTTGTAGTCTACCGGATTTATGCGGAAAAAGTCAAGCGGGTAGTGGGAGGGCGCAGCGATTCCGAATTCAAAATGTAATTCTTTATAGGATAAAGAGTTACGCGGACACTGTTTTTTACTGGTTTTTTGCTATTTCGTTATATTGTAAGGAGTTACAGAGTTTGAATTCGGAACTGCTGCGGGAGCGGGAAGGGGTATTGACATTTCGTGCAGTATTCCATAGTCTTAAATCATCGCTTGTCTGAAGGCAGGTGCGCGGGAAGCCATGAAGGCTCGAATCAATTGGATTTGCTTTATTTGATTTGTTTATTTATGGAGGATTACCATGCACATGTCTGATGCGCTCATTTCGCCTATCGTGGGCGGAACAATGCTTGCGGTAAGCGCCGCGGCTATCGGGTTTTCGGTAAAAAAAATTGCCGGAGACAAACTTGACGAAAAAAAGATCCCGATGATGGGGATCATGGGGGCGTTTGTCTTTGCCGGACAAATGATCAACTTTACTATTCCCGGCACAGGCTCCAGCGGGCATATAGGCGGCGGCATCCTGCTTGCCGCCCTGCTCGGACCCTATCCGGCACTTATCAGCCTTGCAAGCGTGCTGCTGATACAGTGCCTCTTCTTTGCCGACGGCGGGCTCCTCGCCTACGGCTGCAATGTCTTCAATATGGGGGTAACATCCTGCCTCCTCGCCTACACGTTCATCTACAAGCCGCTCGTTAAGCGTTCGCTGGGGGAAAAAAATAAACAAAAAATATTTCTCGCCTCGATTATCGCCGTCGTCGCCGGGCTTCAGGTGGGGGCATTCGGCGTGGTGCTCGAAACGCTCGCCTCAGGCGTATCCGAGCTGCCGTTCTCGACATTCGTCCTCCTCATGCAGCCGATTCATCTGGCAATCGGGCTTGTCGAGGGGCTGGTAACGGCGGCGGTGCTCTGCTATGTCGAGGCGGCGCGCCCCGAACTCATCGAAAGCGTCGTGCGGGACGAGCGCGCACCTGTGGGGGTCCCCCGGAAAAAGATACTCATCAGCTTTGGCGTGCTCACCGTGCTTGTCGCCTGCGGGCTTTCGATTTTTGCCTCCGCGTTCCCCGACGGGCTTGAGTGGGCAATGGAAAAAACCGCCGGAACCACGGAACTCGAGCGGGAAGGCGCCGCTTACAGCACTGCTGCAGGGATAGTCGAGCGGACGGCGTTCCTCCCCGATTACGGCTTTAAGGGCGCCGATGGTGAAGATGATGCTGAGCCGAGCATCGCGGTGGAGCGTGCGGGCACTTCGGTTTCCGGCTTTGTCGGCAGCGCGATAACGCTTGTTTTGGCGGCGGCGCTGGGGCTGCTCATCCATGCCGTCCGCGGGAAACAGCGGACGCACGAGGCGTAAGCGGCGGAACATGGGGCATTTCCACCGCGCCGCTGCGGGCATCGACCATATAGAGAGACTCGGCAGGAGGAGATCGCCCGTGCACAGCCTCGGCGCCGCCTCCAAGCTCCTCGTCAGCTTGTTCTATATCGTGCTCGTCATCTCGTTTCCGCAGAGCGCCCCCGACGCTCTTGCCCCGTTCATATTTTACCCCGCCGTGCTGATGTCCCTGTCGGGGACGCCCTACAAGCCGCTCCTCGCCCGCCTTGCCGCCGCGCTCCCCTTTGCGCTTGCCGTCGGCATAAGCAACATGGCGTTGCTGCGTGCGCCCGCGTTCAGCGCCGCAGGCTTTATCATTACGCAGGGGATGGTTTCGTTCGCCGCGATCATGCTGAAGACCGCCCTCTCTGTCTTTGCCGTGCTGATACTCATCGCGACGACCCCCTTCACCGATATTGCCGCCCTCCTTACCGCGCCGCGCCCCCTGCGGGTCATCGGGCTGCAAATCGTCCTCACTTACCGCTACATTGCGACGCTGCTCGGCGAAGCGGGCGATATGTGGACGGCGTATATGCTCCGTGCGCCGGGAGTCAAGGCAATTAGGATGAGCGACATGGGCGCTTTTCTGGGGCAGCTCCTCCTGCGGAGTGTTGACAAAGCCGAGCGCGTATACTTTGCGATGAAGTGCCGCGGCTTTTCCGGCGTCTACACCGGCTGCAGCCAGACGGCGCACTTTAGCGGCGCGGATTTTTTATTTATGGGTGTCTGCGCTCTCTCGCTCTGCACCCTGCGCTTTTTTAACGTGAGCCTCTTGCTGGGAGCGCTATGGAAGTAATGATGGAAGTGATGAACTGCCCTTTTCATATTGAAGGCAACGCAGGAACCGCCTGTGGCGGGTTGGGGTCGCTATGGCAGTAATAGTTGCGGCAAAAGAAATTGAGGTGGTTTATCCGGGGTCGACCGAAGGGCATGTGCTTGACGGTGTGAGTTTTGCTGCCGGCAAAGGCGAAAAAATTGCGCTGATTGGGGCAAACGGCGCGGGCAAATCGACGCTGCTCCTTGCGCTCGTCGGGATATTGCCCCTCCACAGCGGCGAAATTACGCTCAACAACATTACCCTCGACGGCACCAAGCATGACCGAAAAAAACTTGCCGCCGTCCGCCGCGCCGCCGGGCTCCTCTTCCAGAACCCCGACGACCAGCTCTTCATGAGCACCGTCTGGGAAGATGTCCTCTTCGGTCCGCTCAATTACCTTGCTGAAGAAAAGGCGGATATAAAAGCCAAGCCTACAGCTGATGCAGCGGCAAAGAGAAAAGCGATAGAGGATGAGTCCCTCCGCACCCTCGACGAACTCGGCATCCGTGCGTTGAAGGACAAGATGCCGCACAAACTTTCCGGCGGGGAAAAGCGCCTGGCAGCCCTCGCCGCCGTCCTCGTGATGAAGCCAGAGATACTCCTCATGGACGAGCCTTCCGCCTTCCTCGACCCCCGCGCCCAGCGCCGCCTTACCGGCATCTTAAAAAGCCTGCCGCAAACGCTCCTCCTCGCCACCCACGATTTTTCCCTCGCCCGTGAACTCTGCCCGCGCTCCCTCGTCATTTCCCATGGACATATCCGCGCCGACGGCAGCACGGAGGAAATTCTCTCCAACGCAAAACTGCTCGACGAGTGCGGACTGTAGCAGCCATACCTCACACCTCATACCTCATTGCCCCGCCCGTCCCCGCGATAAAAAATCGCGAGGGACAGCTCAAGTGCGGGACTTGCAGAGTTGCAGAAGGGGGCTAGCACAAGCGGGCGGCTTGTATTATAATGGGATATGTTGTTTCAAGAAGCTTATTCCTATGATGATGTCCTGCTTTTGCCCGGCTACTCCGAGATTCTGCCCCGCGATTGCACTGTCCAAACCGTCCTCTGCGCGGATGTCCGGCTGAATGTGCCGATTATTTCCGCCGCGATGGATACGGTTACCGAAGATAAACTTGCTATAGCCATCGCGCTGGAGGGCGGAGCGGGGGTGATTCACCGGAATCTGCCGCCCGAAGAGCAGGCGCGGCATGTCGCCAATGTCAAACGCTACCTCAACTGGGTCATCGAGACGCCGGTAACGGTGAGCGAAGGTGCGCTCGTCAGCGATGTTAAGGAGCTGATGTGCCGCTTTAACGTGTCCGGTATGCCGGTACTCGACCGGGACAAGAAGCTCGTCGGCATCATTACCAGCCGCGACCTGCGCTTCTGCCGCGACGACAGCCTCCCCGTTGTCCGCGTGATGACGAAAAATCCCGTTGCCGAGCAGGGAACGCCTTCCCCCTCGTCAGCTCAGATAAAATTCGACAAGCACCGCATCGAAAAGCTCCCCGTTGTCGACCATGAAAACCGCCTGACGGGGCTTATCACCGTAAAAGACATGGAAAAGCACGACCTCTACCCCCATGCGGCGACCGATGCGGGCGGCAGGCTGATTGTCGGCGCGGCGGTCTCGCCTCAGGATTATGAGGTCCGCCTTCCGTTGTTGAAGAACGCGAAAGTTGATTTCGTAGCGCTGGACACCGCTCACGGTGACACGAAGAATGTCGTCGATGCGGTACGCGCCATCAAAAAGGGCTTCGACATCCCCGTTATCGCGGGAAATGTCGCTTCGAAAGAGGGAACGCGCCGCCTGATTGACGCGGGCGCCGACGCGGTGAAGGTGGGCATCGGTCCCGGCTCGATTTGCACGACCCGCATCGTAGCCGGCGTGGGCGTGCCTCAGTTTACGGCGGTCTGGGACTGCGCGGAAGAGGCGTCGAAGTCGAATACACCTGTGATTGCTGACGGCGGCATTAAGTTTTCAGGCGACATCACGAAGGCGATTGGCGCGGGCGCCGATGCGGTGATGATAGGCAACCTCTTCGCCGGCGTCAAAGAAGCCCCCGGGCGGGAGATTATCTTTGACGGGCGCATCTACAAGGAATACCGGGGGATGGGGAGCCTTGGCGCGCTGAAGGACGGCGGCGGGGACCGCTATCAGATTGCCAAAGACGAGGAGCCGACGCCGGAGGGCATCGAAGGGAGGGTGCCGTTCAAGGGCGAACTCCGCTTCTTCCTCCATCAACTGGTGTCCGGCTTGCGCAAGGGGATGGGCTATGCCGGCTGCAAAAGCATTGCCGAGCTGAAGGCATACCGGAAGTTCGCAAAGATTTCCGCCGCCGGCTTACGCGAGAGCCACGCGCACGATGTGCAGATTACGCAGGAAGCGCCGAATTATTCACGGGCGTAAGGCGCTACGCCGATAGGGTCGAAGAAGTGTTCGGAGCGTTCAGAGTAACCAGTCTTTATCGCTTTGCCGCGCAATCCGCGCCGCATGTTCTTCCGGGGTTACAAAGTGCCAGCCTTCGGCTTCAAGGCGGGGGCGGTCTTCGTCAAGGTGCTTGTTGTAGCCTTCCCAGCCGCCGTATTTTTCAAGCAAACGGTCACGGGTGCGGTGCACTTCTTCAACTATGGGGTCGACATAAGCTGTCATATAAGGTTCTCCTTCTTAAAAAG
>JAITNZ010000140.1 GCA_031290205.1 Spirochaetaceae bacterium | reverse complement strand
CAAGCTCCGCCAGCTTAAAAGCCATATCCGCCGCCCCGCCTACCTCTTCAAAAAGGTCGGCAAGGTCCGGCGGGATTTTGTAAGCTTCCTCAGTGACTGCGTCCGCCACCGAAAGATGCCGCAATAATACTAAATGTTTTCCAAGCCAATCAAGTTTATCTGCCATATTGTTGTCCTTTATACCTGGTTGTAAAGAGAAGCTATTTCCGACTTTACCCCGGCGGTAATCATATTCATTATCACAGCAACCTGTGCGTCCGTCAGCACAATCTTGTGTTCAGTTAGCAAATACCTGTGTGTACTGACACCCATTGCAGCACTTTCCCCCGTTAATGATACGCTCGCCCCAGTGCCGCTTACAGACACTCCTGTCCCGGTCACGCTAAAGGCGGTAAATCCGAGTTTATCAAGAACGACATCTTTCATTGACGGGGTATTTATTACTACCCCCTGCGGGGTCTTTTTGGTTTGTGCGGTAGCGGTCCCGTCAGCGACAACCTTCTTCGCAAAACTATCCCAGTCGGTAATATCAGTGCCTGAATAGCCTCCGATTATAGTAAGAATGCTGCCAAGCGTCGCACCGGCTCCCGCTACGCCGGCTTTTGACTTGGAGAAGGACTGGATGAGGGTAAGGTTGATCGCCGTGCCATTTTGCCGTTTACCTGTGATGGTAAACGTTATCTGTGCTGTATCCTTATCCGCAGCCATGGCGCTTGCCGAGCCAGTCTTTGCCCCGCCGCCATTACGGGTGGAGACGGCTCCTTCTGTTATATTGGTGCCCACTGCCTCTACCTTCCATGTGCCGTCAGCCGTAGCGTCAGCGTCATAAGCCAGTTCCGTCTCGCCTTCAAAAACCCTGATTATCGCTTCCGTGCCGCCATAGGATGAGGATGAAACCAGCCCGTCCGCGTCGGCAGTAAGCGTTACCATTTGCGGCGTGAGCATAGCGCTTAGTGCGCCGGCTCCGGTTTCCCCCTGTAATGAAGCGAGATAATCAGCCTCGGTTTTATCCTTATTTCCCGGTTGCGTCTGCCAAACCGCAAATGCGGACTTTCCCTCGGATCCCGCCGCTCCCTCTTTGGACTTGGAGAAGGTCTGAATGAGGGTGATATCGAGCGCTGTGCCATTTTGCCGTTTACCCGTGATGGTAAACGTTATCTGCCCCGTATCCGCAGCCGCAGCCATGTTGCTTGCTGAGCCAGTCCTTGCCCCGCCGCCATTATGGGCGGAGACGGCTCCTGCCGCTATTCCGGTTCCCGCTGCCTCTACCTTCCACGTGCCGTCAGCCGTAGCGTCAGCGTCATAAGTCAGTTCCGTCTCGCCCTCAAAGACCCTGATGAGCGTCTCCGTGTCGGCATAGGATGAGACCGCCCCGGTCGAGTCGGCGGTAAGCGTTAGCGCTTGCGGCATGAACATGGTACTCAGTGCGCCGGTTCCGGTTGCCCCTTTTAATGAAGCGAGAAAATCCTGCCTGGTTCCGTTATTTCCTTCGTTAAGCCAAGCTTGATATGCAGATTCTCCGGTGTTTCCTTGGATTCCCTGCTCACCTTGCTCACCCTGCTCACCTTGCTCACCTTGCTCACCTTGCTCACCTTGCTCACCTTGCTCACCTTGCTTTCCCTGCTCACCTTGCTTTCCCTGCTCTCCGTCTTTCCCGTTGTCTTCCGTCGTTCCGTCGTCTTTCGGCGTTTCATCGTCTTTCGTCGTTCCGTCGTCTTTCGTCGTTCCGTCGTCTTTCGGTGTTCCGTCGTCTTTCGGCGTTTCATCGTCTTTCGGTGTTCCGTCGTCTTTCGGCGCTTCATCAACTTTCGGTGTTCCGTCGTCTTTCGGCGCTTCATCAACTTTCGGTGTTCCGTCGTCTTTCGGCGGCACATCGACACCCGGCGTTACGGCGGGTGCAGCATTAACGCCTGTTCCTGATGCCGCGATTATTCCGCCTGTAATCGCTGCTCCAGTAGCTGTCCCCGCAACGGCGCCTGCTACAATTGACCCCGTCATACTTACCCCAGGGACGCTCCCGCCCGATATACCCGCCCCGGCAGGACTCCCGCCCGGCGCACTACCCGCTGACGGGCTGCCAGCCGCTGAACTTGCCCCGGAGGAGCTCCCCGTCGGCGAAGCGCCGCCAGATGAACTCCCGCCGGACGAACTCCCAGTGGGCGAGCCGCCAGACGAACTCCCGGCGGGCGAGCTGCCAGCGGATGAGCTTCCAGACGAACTCCCAGCGGGCGAGCTGCCAGACGAACTTCCAGCGGGCGAGCTGCCATCCGGTGAAGCGCCGCCAGATGAACTGCCAGCGGGCGAGCTGCCAGCAGGCGAAGCGCCGCCAGATGAACTGCCAGCGGGCGAGCTGCCATCCGGCGAAGCGCCGCCAGATGAACTTCCAGCGGACGAACTCCCGCCGGACGAACTCCCAGCGGACGAGCTTCTACCTGATGCACTCCCAGCGGGCGAGCTGCCGCCGGACGGTTTTCCCACCGGCGAACTCCCCCCCGATGCGCTTCCAGCGCCCGGACTTCCACTCGGTGAACTCCCCGAACTCGCGCCGGGTGCGGTCCCCGAAGATGGTCCTCCGCCCGATGCGGTTCCTCTGGTCGAGCTTCCGCCTGACGAGCCTCCGCCTGATGCGGTTCCTCTGGTCGAGCTTCCGCCCGATGGTACTCCGCCTGATGCGGTTCCGCTGGTCGAGCCTCCGCCTGATGCGTTTCCACCGGGCGAGCCTCCGCCTGTTCTGCCTTGCCCATAGCTGCGGGTGCCGTTGGCTCCAAGGCTGCCGCGGTTTTTAAGCCACTCTAAAAAATCTTGAATAACATTGCTCATAATTACAACTCCTGCAGCTTTTTAAAAACTTCGCCGCCCATTCCCAGCGACCAGAGTATGCCCTCTTCAATCTGCTTCTCATTATTCTTGAGCATCGCCCGCAGAGTTGCCTCCGCCGAATTTTCCTTTTGCAAGCGAGCCGTTTCCTTGGCGATGAGCGACGAGTTGGTCCCCGCCAGCGGGACATTGCTGTCGATAACATTTACCGAAAGCCGCTCGTTGTCATAGCCGCTCAGCACCGCATCGGCGGAGGAGGTAAGGTGCATAAAGCTGTTGTGTATCGCCCGCGACGGGTCCCCCGCGCTGTCGATGTGAGAGAGCATCTGCTGGACTTTTTCTTGCTGGTCGGCAAGCGCCGCCAGATTGAAGGCATCACGCCCCCCGTTCTGCGCCTTCAGCTCCTCATCCATGCTCAGGTCGAGGCTCGTGTAGGTAAGGCTGAGCATCTGAAGCAAGGTGCCGCAGTAGGCGGCGTAATCTCCCGCAAGGTCGGAATAATTCGTGGTGGAGGCGTAATACCCCCAGTTGATGTTGGAAAATGCCGCAACCAAAGAAGGCACGAGCGAGGTATACGAAGGAACATCCCCCTTCCCCGACTGCATTCCCTTGCTGGACGCCGTATAGAGTTTGATGAAATCCGCCATGTTCGCCTGATAGCCCACCTTACAGTAAGACTCGGCGAGCAGGTCGCGCGCGCAAAGGCGCATCACCCCGCCGAGGCTGGAAACAGCCCCACCGGCACTCTCCCGCAGGGAAAAATTATACGCGGCGCCTATGTTCACGTTCTGCCCGAACATCGTTATCCCATCGCGCGGGGTGAGGTTCAGCACCGTGTCCCAGGGGACGGCAACGTTCTTTTGAGTCTTTTTCGAGGTGATGGTGATGCCGTCGTCGGAAATGACGATGGCGGAACGCCCCACCTGAAGGCGCAGTTCCTGTCCGGCTTTGAGGACGAGGCGGTTTTTCGCGCGGATATGGGCGTCTCCGGCATAGAGGCGGGAATCGTCCCCCTCGCCGTCGCCAAAAGCCCGCGCGTTTTCACCGTCAATGCCCTCGCAGTCGGCAAGCAGTTCGATGCGCTTAGCATGCATCCCATGATGGTTCTGCGCCGTTGAATGGATGTCTCCCGTCGATTGAATGTTGATGCGGTCTATCGGAGGCGGGGCTGCCCCGCCGTCTTCATTCCACCGCGTCCGCTCGTTATAAAAACCGATTTCGGAGTATTTTTTGTCCGCGCTGTTTGTTCCCGTTTTTTGATACCGGAATACTTCGCCCTGATTCGCAATGAGCGTGTCCATAGCGGCACTTTCGTCGTCGTAGGCTTGATCCCGTGAAGGCACATAGCCCAAGAGGTGCCCGGTACTCCCACTTGATTGGGCGACAAGCACCTTTTCCCCGATTTGCGGGAACCGAAATAAACCCGACTGCGTCCCGCCGAGCGGCATCAATATCTTCACGATGAATATCGTGCTGCCGTTCAACGCGTAAAACATATAGGGGTTATTGTTATCCGCACGAACCCGTGCCCCCGCATTGGTAATTGCGCCATCTGCATCGCACACGGTCATCTCTGCTGTGTCCATAGTTTTTCCTCCTCAACCGGTTTAATAGTATTACCGTAAACGCGGGAATATTACACCACCGCTCTACGGCGGGGATTTTTTAATCGTAATCACCACTCCGTCGGCTGTTTTTCTTTAAGCCGTGCAATTTTTTTGTATTAAGCCGTTTTTCTTTCGATGCTTTTGTCGGTTTTGTTGGTCGCCGTTTCTTTGGAAGCTTCGCGGAGGCAACAATTAACTTTTTTAATCGTTCAAAGCCGTTATCCTCATTCCTTGATTGCAAACGTTCTTCATCAGACTGGATAATCAATTCTTCACCATCCGAGGATAAACGGGAAGAGAGTGTTGTTTTCATTCTGGTATATTCGGTTTCAGTCAGTCCGTCTAATGCGTTGAGTTTTAGCCGCAAGGTAACTTTGGTATTAAGCTTGTTGACATTCTGTCCTCCCGGTCCGCCTGAACGGGAGTAGCTGACTTCGGTCGCGCTTGTTATAGATTGATGCAGTATTTGAATATCCATCATACGATAGCTTAGCCAAATATTTATCAGGTGTCAAGAACGCGCATTGTAAATTATCATACTAAAAGAAGTTGGATAGGGAAGCGGTATTTCCTGTTGAAGAGTGGCAATGCCTAAAACTTGATTGTCTCGACCATGTAGCGGATGTCGGGCGCTTCACCTACGCCTCTCTGCCGCATCATTTCGATGACAAAGATTAGCGATTTCCCTTCGGGTGTAGTGAACGCTTTTTTTATCGTATAAGTACTAATGCGGGAACGCTTAATATCAGGTGATCCTACCGTAAAGTTCATTACGGCGCCGTCATCGCGGTGCAAGATGATATAAAAAGATGATTTTAGATTCGCGCCGCTACCATAAACCACCGGACAAAGCTCCGCCGTGTAGGAGACGCCATTATCAAAATCGCGGAATTCTATCGTTTCGCCGTTCGGATTCTGTCCGTTCTCCAGAGATATGTAGAGGGGCGTCCCCTGTCCAAGAAAATCGAGACCAAACATGGCGGCAAGCTCCGCATTATCCAAGATTGCCCGGGCGAGGGCATCGCTACCATCCTGCCCTGCTGTTATTCTGTTCTTGCCCTTATGAATGATTTTCCCGCCCTGCACAAAATCGTTTCGCGCGACATCCACGACATACAGCTCCGCCCAGGGCACGAGGCTATCTTCATAGACGCCATATTGGGAAAAAGCATAAAACCTCCCATCATCCGAAAAACCAAAATCGGAAAAATTGGCAACATCGCCTGCAAAAAGATTGAACGCCCCCCAAAAATACACAGCAAGGCAGAACAAGAACGGTTTTTTTCTACGCATAAACCCCTTCCTCCATAAATTTTCGGCAATTCAGCGCGTAGACTAAACCCCGCAATTTCCCCCTCGCGGGGACGGTACACAAACGGGGACTTGCTGCAGCAGTTCCGAATTCAACCACGTATGAGGAATTAAGAAAATTTTAACCACGAACCTCACGAACAACACGAACATTTGAAGAAGGGTATGGGGTATGGGGTAATGGGGTCGAGGGTTTTTATTCGAACTATCGGAATAATACATGAAACAAACTAGTCCTCCGAAGTGAAATCTTCCCCCAATCTTCCCCCAAACCCTATACCCCAAACCCTATACCCTTTCTTCCGTTCGTGCCGTTCGTGCCGTTCGTGGTTAATTTTCGAATTCGTAATTGCGGTACTTGCTGAAGGCGCCCTATGCCAAACGAAGCAAAAAGAGGTATGATGTAAAAATGAATTTTTTGTTTGTTGCGGTAGGCGGGGCGCTCGGCGCCGCCCTGCGCCATGCGGCTGTTCTGGGTATACGTGCGTGTATCAAAACTGATTTCCCGCTTCCCATCCTTTTGATAAACATCGCGGGCGCTTTTATAATCGGCTTTGCATCGCAAGTATTTTCGATGCACCCTGCATTGAATCAGCATCGACTGTTCATCATCACCGGTTTATTGGGTGGCTGGACGACATTTTCAAGCTACGCGCTGGAAACCGTCCAGCTTTTCCAAAAAGGGAGTATCGCCCCCGCGCTCGCCTACATCATGCTTAGCAACCTGCTCTGTTTCCTCTTCGTCCTCGCCGGAATGTCCCTTTCAAAGTGGATATTCGGGCAGCGCCTTGTATAGAGGGGATTAGGGAGCGTGTGCAACTTAACCTCGTAACTTTTCCAGCGCTCGGTCAATCCTTGTTTCGCAAGATTCCGCACCGAGCAGCCGCACAGAACCAAAGAGGGGGGGGCTGACGCGGGCGCCGGTAATTGCGACGCGCAGAGGCATGAGGAGGTCGCCGAGTTTAACCTGTTCGCTTTCAGCTTTTACCTTTACCAATTCCTCGGCGCCCGCATCGTCTAAGTGCGCCATCTCCCTTAGGAGCTCGCGCCCTAGAGTTAGCAGTTTTATCGCGGCTTCGAGTGTTGATTTTTTTGGAATAAACTCTTCGGGCGCGGGAACGGGAGGTTCTGAAAAAAGATATGTCAATTTTTGCGGAATTTCGCTTAAAAAAACGGCGCGTTCTTTTACGAGGGGCATCGCCTGGGCAAACATATTTTTTTGCTTGTCATTGGGTGCGCCATTGCCAAATAAATTCATGTTGATGGCAAAAGGCAACGCGGCTTGCGCTAGTTTGTTATCGTCCATCATTCTGATATATAAAGCGTTATACCATTCCAGTTTTTTGTAATCGAAAATTGCCGGAGCTTTGTTTAATTTATCCAAGCTGAAGCGCTCGGCTAATTCGGCGAGTGTATATATCTCTTTGCCTTCTTCGTAGGACGCGCCGAGCAGCGCAATATAGTTTATCAATGCGTCGGGGAGGTAGCCGTTTTTTCGGAACTCATCTATGCTTGTCGCGCCGTGCCTCTTGGATAATTTTTTACCATCCTGTCCCATCACCATGGGAAGGTGGCAAAACGCCGGCGGCTCCCAGCCGAAAGCCTTGTAGAGAATAACATGCAATGGTGTTGACGAGAGCCATTCCTGAGCGCGTAGCACGTGGGTAATCTTCATCAAATGATCATCAACAATATTAGCAAGGTGATAGGTCGGGAAGCCATCTGATTTTAACAGCACCGGGTCGGGATTAACGTCATCATTTTTCCATTCAATATCACCTAAAAGTGTATCGCTAAAACGAGTTGTCGCTCCAAGCGGAATTTTTAAGCGGATAGTACACGGTTCTGTTTTTGCCCGTTGTGCCGCTTCTTTTGGGTCTATACCTCGGCAATATCTATCGTAACCTGTTTCGGATGCATGGGACGCTTCCCGCTCTTTCCGCACCATATCAAGGCGTTCTGGAGAGCAGAAACAGGAGTAAGCCTGTCCTTTCGCGAGTAATTCTTCGGCATATTTTTTATAGAGTTCCGTCCGTTCCGATTGAATATACGGTTTATACTCTCCGCCAATATCGGGACCTTCATCCCACGAGAAGTTCAACCACGCAAAGGTATCGTATAGATTTGCGACATAAGCGGCGTCATACCGTGTACGGTCGGTATCTTCCAGACGCAAAATAAATTTCCCGTTTTGCGCACGAGCATACAGATAATTAAATAAGGCCGTCCTCACCCCGCCTATATGCTGCAAGCCTGTCGGCGAGGGGGCATATCTATCTCGTATACTCATACAAACTCCTCGAGATTACTTTGCCGTATAAACTACACGCCCGTTCAAATTCTGAACAGGTCTGTTATTACCGGAATAAATCTTGGTAAAGCTGTCGATTTGAGCTTGTGATGCTTGGATGGGTTTGTCGGCGATACACCACTTGACGCCTTCCGTGCAAGGCGGCGTTGTAAGAGAGCCGTCATAGCGGTAGAACAGAGTGGCAGCGGATATAAATTCATTCATATCAAGCGCTGTTTTCAGTTCTATCTTTTCGCTCTGACGGGAGGGTGCATGAGCGAACACCTCGTTAAGCGCCTTGTTTTCGTTTCCGGGAATAATGAACACGGCGATTACCGCAATATTTTCCTGAGCGTCCTTACAGACGATATGTAGTTCCATAGCAAAAGATTTTCCGGCAACAGTATGTTCGGCCGGCAGATGAAAGTGGAACTGTTGAACCGTATATTGAGCATCGTCCAGTATAACCGCGCTCAACTTCTGGACTGGAATCAGCTCGATGGTGTGTCCGTTATTTTCCAATTCAAATTTTTCTGATACCAATTTGAACAGCGGTTTTTTTACCGTGCCGGATTGGGCAAGGGCATTCGTATCGATATTTATTGGCGACTGAGCTTTCCCCTCTTTTGCAAGCACATAAGCCGGAGACATATCGCCCCAGTATTGCGGACCCTCGTTGCCGGTATAAGCCCAATGCGGACTGCCGCTTTTGCCGGCGGATGATACACAGCCGGCAAGCGCCAGCACGAAAAACACTGCTGAATAAAACTTTATGTTTCTTTTAAACATAGATACCTCGAATAATTAAATGATAATCCAGAGTATTTTATTTGAAAGATAGTGTCAAGAGGCGGAGGAAATCCCCCAAAAAAAATATCCTGAACGCCCTTCTCTTACCAAAGGCAAGACCTAAAAGCAGCTCAAAACCTGCTTAAGCAGTTTAGACTGCTAACGCCGTTCGCCTGGGCAGAAACCGCCTGAGGCGGGCTCAAAACCTGCAAACGCCGTTGGGACTGCGAGTGCCGTTCGCAAGGGCAGAAACTGCCTGAGGCAGGCTCAAAACCTGCAAACGCCGTTGGGACTGCGAGTGCCGT
>JAITNZ010000007.1 GCA_031290205.1 Spirochaetaceae bacterium | reverse complement strand
TTTTATTCTCTATATGCAACACGTCCTTTCGCGAGGCGTGTTTTTTGCTGTTTGGGCAGTTTAACGAGCTGTTCGAGGGATCCAGGGGGCAATCTGGCAGGCAAAGTTTTCACCCTCCCTAGTAGCCTGAAGGATACGTTTTTTTCCCTGATATTAAACAAAAAGAAAGAGAAGCTACTCGTATGAGCGGCTAAAAAAATATAAACGGCGGGATAGACCGCAAAGGAAATTTCTATGAATAAGAAAATATTTTTAGCGGGAATGGTGGCGATGGCGCTTGTCTTCGGGATAGCGCTTGTTGGTTGTGATAACCCGACAAACAACACTCCAAGCACAAAAACTCAAAAGCTCACCTTTAAAGGAGGGGCAGGCGAAAACGCTACAGAATTAACCCTTTCAAGGGATGTCGCGGCTTCAGCATTAGCGTCCGTCGGTGTTGGAACGTGGAGCTATAGAATTACGCAAAAGGGCGTAGAGATTAGCAAGGGCACTGTTGAAGTAACTGATACAGAGTTGACTTTCATATCAAGCACCCCCGGCATTCAACCATTTGTGGGAAAGAACAATGCTGAAAATGCTGAAGCGGCTATAACCTTTACTGAAGCCATACACACAGATAGCGGGGGAACGGTTACTATTCCGGATTTAGAAGAGGTTTCCCCATTTGAAGGATCTTGGAAGGGCTGGAACGGCGATGGAAAGACGGTAAAACTTTGGGTTTTTAGCGGAAACACCTTTACAGTAATAATTGAAGGAACTAATAACGCTAAAGGAACCTTTGATTATACAGAAACAACCATAACAATAATGGCAACTCATCAGTGGGAGAATGGTTCATGGGTCCCTTGGACATATAATTTTCCTCCAATGGCTTACACCATCAATGAGAGTAATTTAGAAATAGCAGGAGATGGTAATGGAGAACCATTTGTAAAACAATAATTTACGTATAAAACACCCCCGCGTTCAAGTAGCGATAGTTGTGCCGCCGCTGTGCTGCAGCGAGAGTTAGGAATGACAAATGCTGGAGTGAAGAATAATTGCTGAGTGTTATGATGCTTTTTTTCTCCTGATTAAGGAGGTGACGGAAAATATTTTGATGATTTATGTCAAGAATTATCGTATTTATGATAATTCAATGACTTTACCGAACACCTATTCGTAAAGTCATTATCGGGTTCATCTGTAGAATTGAGCGTACAGAAAAAAAATAGTGAAAAAGCCCCTGCATCCGTGCGGGCGCTAAAACATTTTTTGTATTTTGCATCGGTTTAAGCGATGTAGAAGAAACTATCTCTTAGAGACGGTTAATATATTAGTCAGGCGAAGACATTAAAACGCAAAAAACTTACCTTAGGAGGGTAATAATTATGATAAAATACCAGTATGGCATTTATAAATTTTGTCGGCGGACATTATACGCAAGTTTTATAGGAGAACGAAAATGAAAATGGCAGCTAAGGTTTTATGTATTATTGCTTTAATTGTTGGATTGATTTGGGCAACAGTAGGTTTTTTTGGAAGCTGGGTTGGCGGAGCTGTTTCTGCTGCTGGAAAAGTATTGTCTAATGATTCAAAAGGCGCTGCGTCAGCAATTAGTGATACATCAATGTTAATGATTAGGTTAATTGGCAGTTTCGTAGTTGTAATAATTGCCGGCGTTTTAGGAATTGTCGGCTCGGACAAGAAACCAGCAAAATTGAAGACGATCATTCTTGGTCTATTAACTTTCATTTGCGGTTGTTTTTTATTTCCACTAAATAACTATATTGCCGCCGTTATATATCTTGTTGCCGGATTTTTGCTCTTGCTTGCCGGCTTGATCGTTAAGCCTGAAAAACAAGAAGAAAAAATGCCGGGACAGTAGCTGCTACCTGCGTGCATGGAGCACTTCGGCAAGGTGTTTTTCGCCGCGATGCGGCGTGGAAGAAGCCGCTCGTAGGGGCGCTTATAAAAATGGTGCGCGAAAGCGCAAAGGAGTTTTAGATGAAAAAAACCGTTTGGTTTGTAATAGGAGTGTTTTCGCTGTTTCTCATGGGATGCGGTGATGTTTTAACGGTAGTAACTGTTAATGAAAATGGCGAAAAGGTTATTCACAGTTACATATCGCTCATGAGTGACACGGTATACGATGCAGCAGTGAGCTTAAAGAATTGGCGGGACATGGAAAAAATTAAAAATAATGATGATTTCTCTTCGGATAACTTATTGTTTACTATAGTGAACAAAAAAGAAAACATTGTTGTGCTTGGTAATGGTAAAGCTGCTGTTGAAATAAGCTTTTTCGATGGTGGTTATAAATATACAGGGTATCTGTCGGCAGATGATTTATCGAAAGCATTTAAGGAGGCAAGCAAATGAGAGTGATTTTAGGGATTGCAATGGGCGTAACTTTATTGGTAGTTGGTTGTAGCAAACAGCCGCTTACTCTTGATGAAAACACTTCGATGAAGGCTTTGTTAAGAGCAAGTGATGAAGAGATTACCGAACTGGTTATGAAGGAAGTCGCAGAAAAAACGAACATGTCCGCAGAGGAGATTGCCGTTGAATATATATTACGAGACAAAGACAGTCAGGCATTGGCTGTAAAAGTTAAAGTTAATAAAAAATAATAATGAGGGACGGCACAACGTCGTAAACCTTAAACGATGTGCGAAAGCGCAAAGGAGTATTAGATGAAAATTATTGTTTTAAAAGGCGAATCAAATCACGGCAAAACGGCAACGTTGCATTTGATTTATGAAAAAATCATTCTCGTAAATGGCGGGATGGGTAAGTGTTTTGAGCATGTCGGCAATCTTAAACAGCGTGATTTTTCTGATATTCTGTCGTATAAAGACAAGAAAACAGCTAAACGCAAAAAAATAGCGTTCTTTACAATGGGTGATGACAAGAAACCTCTTGAGGATGCGATAAAGGAGTACACGGCGCAACAATGCGACATATTAGTATGCGCTTGTAACAATGATAATTTTGGAATTTTTGGCAAAATGGGCCCTGGCACATACAAGGTTGTTGAAAAAACGATTCGTTCGGATTTTATGCCGGCTTTCGAGACCAATCTCTATGATTGCTATAGAATTCTTGAAATTATTACACATACTTAAGGATTTTACCGCGAAAAAAGGATATAAAATGAAAAAGAAAGAATTGTTTACGGGAATATTCAGCGTGATTGAAAGCACAAAGGAGCTTCAAATGAAAAGATTAATGACGTTTTTTATGTTGTTTTGCTTTTGTTTTTACGGGTTTGCTCAAAATGCAGAGAGCGACTTCGAGACGGCGCCGGACGAGGCGTATGGCGGCGTGACCATCACCAAGTATGTGGGCTGGGACACGGCAATCAAGATACCGGCCGCCATCGGCGGCAAGCCGGTAACGGCGATTGGACAGGGCGCATTTGCCAAGATGAACCTGACGGAAGTAACCATCCCGGAGGGCGTAAAGACCATCGTGGGGGCGAAGGTGGACAGTAACGGCAATCTTTCTTATGGCAGCGCTGATGGCGCATTTGCCGGCAACAAACTGACAAAGGTGACGATTCCCGGCAGCGTGGAAATCATCGGGGCCCGGGCGTTCTACGAAAACAGTCTGGCGGCTATCACCATTCCCGCCGGTGTTACATCCATCGAAGCGCTGGCGTTCTACGAAAACAGTCTGGCGGCTATTACCATTCCCGCCAGTGTTACATCCATCGGAGCGCTGGCGTTTTCGCACAATATGCTGGCAAAAATCACAGTCTCAGGCAGCACAGTTATAGGAAACTACGCTTTTGCCCGGAACAAGCAACTGACCAGCGTTACCCTGGGCGTGCATTGCGTTTTCAACTGGTCCGCTTTTATCGAGGAAGACGACTACTATAAATGGAACCATACAGCAAACATCGGGGAGCGCGGAAGCAACCTGCACTACGACTACTTCTGCAACGACCGGAAGGCGGGAACCTATGCGGTTGACCTGAAATACCGGGCGCCGAAAGAATCCGGGGAGTTCACGTATCTGGAAACCCGCTACGGCGCGGACATTACCGGCTATGCCGGCAGCGCCGTTGCCGTGCGAATACCGGAAAAGGTGAACGGTCTGACGGTCAAATACATATCCAGCAAACTGAGTACAGCGTGGGACAATGGGACAAGGGGCATCTCCGACAAGATAGAGCGTCTGCTCATCCCGAACACGGTGACTGCCATTGGAAACAATGCGTTTTCCGGCAATAAACTGACGAGCGTGGTCATACCGGACAGCGTTACGTACATCGGAGGCAGCGCGTTTTCCGGCAATCAACTGACGAGCGTGACCATACCGGACAGCGTTACGTGCATCGGGTGGCGCGCGTTTTCCGACAATCAACTGACGAGCGTGACCATCGGCAAAGGCATCACAGCTATCAGCGATGGAATGTTTTCGTCGGAAAATGGCTATGGGTATTTAACAAGCGTTGTTATACCGGACAGCGTTACGTACATCGGAAACAACGCGTTTTCCGGCAATAAACTGACGAGCGTGGTCATACCGGACAGTGTGACAAACATCAGATACAGCGCGTTTTCCGGCAATGAACTGACGAGCGTGACCAGACCGGACAGCGTTACGTTCATCGGATGGCGCGCGTTTTCCGGCAATGAACTGACGAGCGTGGTCATACCGGACAGCGTTACGTACATCGGAAACAGCGCGTTTTCCAGTAATCAACTGACGGAGCTTACCCTTGGCAATGGCGTTACCTATCTTTCAGGGTTTGACCGCAATAAACTGACGAGCGTGGTCATACCGGACAGCGTTACGTCCATCGGGGACTGGGCGTTTTCCGGCAATGAACTGACGAGCGTGACCATCGGTAGCGGCGTTTCATTAGGTGATGATGCTGTCCCCTGCGACGACTACTATAACAAGAACGGTAAAAAGGCAGGGGTGTATACACAGTACGAACGCGAGTGGATGGATACGGGAACGGCCAAACAAAAAGACCTCGAAAAACAAGAACAAGCGGCGGCACAGCAGAAAGCCCACGAAGAGCAGGTGGCGGCACAGCAGAAAGCTTACGAAGAGCAGGTGTCGGCAGGGCAGCAAATGGTCGCAATACGACAGAGGTTGGTCCCATTGTTGGGGAAAAAATTAGACAAAAAACAGTTTGCTGAATTTAAGGCGATATACAAAGAATGTATTGCTGTTATAAGTGTAAACGATAGTGTCCGGAAAATGTTCGACGAATACAGATTCAATGAATTGATTGAAGGTATAATAAAAGTTTTGGATAAAAATCAAAAGAAAGAATTCGATGCCGAGTTTAGAAAGTAACAATAAAGCCCTAGCCCTTCTATTACGGCGTTGCTGTAGGCAGGGCGGGGGAAATTGTTAGTGAATATTTGGAGAATATATGACTGAAAACGAAATAGAAACAATTGGCGATCTATTTAAGAAATCTCTACCTATAAAAATCCCCGCCTATCAACGTGCATATAGCTGGGATCGTGACCATTGTAAACAGTATTTGCAGGACTTAAAAGAGCAAAAACATCAATATTATTTGGGTCAATTTCTTTTTGAAACAGACGAGGAACATTGGTACATTATAGATGGGCAACAGCGTTTAACAACAACTGTTTTATTCATGGCAGCCATTGCCAAAAGTGAACAGGATAAACACGAGCCAATAGAAGGAATTAAATTTAAATACCTATCGAATAAATTTTCTACAATCGAAGATGATAAGAATGTATTTGAAGAAATCATTTTGAACTTTAATACAAAAAATATCGCAGCTAATACAAATTCACAAAGAAATTTAAAACAAGCATTTGAATTCTTTTACAAAGAAATTAAAAACTACTATGTTGAGGATTTAAACAAACTCAAAGACACATTGGAAAATGCAAACATAGGAACTTTTTTTATAAAAAACAAAATTGAAGCTACCCAGATTTTTGAGTATCAAAATAATAGAGGTGTTAAACCAAGTCAATTTGAACTTATAAAAGCATATTTAATGAACCGAATTTATCTTGTTGATAAAGATGAAAAATCATGTAATGAAATTGTTAATGAAATTCAAAAAAAGGTTTCAGATATTTATCGAAGCGTGGAAGCCTCAAAAAATCGCTTTTCTGAAGATACCTTGCTTGACATATATTGTAACCTTGCATACGATATTGACGGTGATATTGATCATATTAAGGAACATATCAATCAGGAAGTATCGGATAACACTAATGATGACGATAATGATGAAAATTCGTCTGTAACAGAAGACAGAAAGTTTAATGAACTTATAAGAGCTGAATTCCAAAATAATCAAATTGGCTGGATAAAATCGTTTTTTAATAATTTTTCTGAACTATGTAAAAATGCCGAACAGTTGGACAAAGATATAACAGAAAATGTATATTTGTCAAATTTGTTTTTATTATCATCTAAATTATCATGGCGACTTCTCCTTTTGTCACTTTGGTCGTGTGGTTTAAACAAAGGATCCGAACTAAATAGAGTGTTAAAGTATTTGGAAATCATTTGTTTTAAATTTTCATTGACCAGACGGACTAAAGATGAATTATATCCTTTCTCTCTTGATATATATAAAAAGAATGTGGATTTAAAAAAAATACTTGAAACTACAAAGAAATGGGCAGAGGATGGTTTCGGGGTTAATTGGGGGGATTTTCAAAAGTCAATAAAAACCTATTGTGAAAGCGGCGACCATTATAATCATGATGCAAAGGCAACAAAATACATACTTTGGCAATACGATAACAAATTAAAGGGCAAGGGACAACCTGTTAACCAAAAAACAGATAAAAATTACGCAGGTTATACAATAGAGCATATTTACCCGGAAACCCCCAATGATAACAATAAAGACTTTTTAGACGAAAAATATATTCATTATCTGGGAAATCTTGCATTATTGACGCAATCAGAAAACAGCAAAAATTCAAATAAATCATTTAATGATAAAAAAACGCTTTATAAAAACTATACCGACAGCGGAAAATTATTAATGTATAACGAGATACTTGCAAACGACAAATGGGGAAGAAATAGTATGCTGGAAAGGCATCGCAAATTAGTGGGATTTATACAAAATTATTTTGATTGGCAAAAGGTGAAGTAATACAAGAAGGGCGCCGAATTTAAGTAGCGGTAGCTGCTACCTAGCCGATCAATGCCGGAATGGTAGCGGCTGCCGTTTTATCTGTCTCTGCGGCTCAGCGCGGGGTAATTGATGGGGATGTCTAGCACTGTTTTATCGAATATGCTATTATTATAAAATCAACAGGAAAGATTTCATCCAGGAGGTATTATGGAATTAGAATACACATACAAACAAGACGGAAAGTTCTTTGTAGGCAACTTAGATGAATATCCAGAGTACCCAACTCAGGGTTTTAGCATTGACGAGCTTGAAATTAATCTTTTAGACATATACAATATGGTAAAAGATGGGACGCTGGAAGCGAAAAGCCACGGTGTGTTCAAGGTTGCCGGGTGAATAAAACCGCTTTCTTAAAAACCCTCAAAAAGCACGGCATCGTGTTTGACCATCATGGGGCACTTCAGAGTGAAGGCGCGCGGTGGACGGACTGCGCGCCTTTTTTGTGGGGCTGACAAAAGGCGGGGGGTGGGGTAGAATTATAGCAGGAAGACTATATGCCGAACAATATTGATACCGTGAGGGCAGAACTTGATACGCTTACAAAAATTATTGTCGAGACGGTTCCGGTGGAACAAATCTATCTTTTTGGTTCGTATGCCTACGGGACGCCGCATAAAGATTCTGATTTGGATCTGTATGTGGTGTTTAAGGATGATTTACCCATGCGGGAGATGGAAGCGCTGCTTGCCGCCAGGATTGCTATGGATCCGGTGCAAACGATGCCCATTGATTTGTTGGGGCTTAAATTGAATCGTTTCCTTGACCGGAAAACAGACGCGACGCTTGAACGAAAAATCGCTCGCGAAGGAGTAAAACTCTATGGATAGAGCCGAAGAATTGCGCCAATGGTTCGCCCTTGCTCAATTGTGTTGTCGGTATGCGATCCATTTTAATCACGAATGAAGAACGATTGCGGTGTCCGCTCTTCCCCCCCGTGTCGCAAACAGCAATAAACCTGCTTACGCTGTTTGGACTGCTAACGCCCTTTTCATGGGCATAAAAGTGCCTAAGGCACCCTGCTTACGCCGTTTGGACAGCGAGCGCCGTTCGCATGGGCTGAAACCGCCTGTGGCGCCCTGTAGCGGGCGGCAACCGGCTATAAACCTGCTTAGGCGGTTGGGACAGCGAGCGCCGTTTGCATGGGCATAAAAGCGCCTAAGGCGCCGCGCGCGCGTTCATTATCAGCATCTGTAGGCGGTTCTCGATGTTGGCGAAGCTGGTGTCGGGGTCGTAATCGAGCGGGAGCACATGGATGTCGGGGGAGACGAGATTTCCTATTGATAAGCAGTAAGAGACGCAGTATACTATTAATGTATGAGAATAACATAGTATCCGGCAAAGGAACGCATCAACATTAAAAAACACGGCGTTAGTTTTGCACAGGCTGTGTATGTCTATCAGGACCCGAAACGGCTTGAGCGATATGATACTGAACACAGCATGGACGAAAATCGATGGATTGTCATTGGTAGCGCCCATGGACATGTCTTATTTGTTGTTGAAGCGGAGACCACCGACCCTGATACGGTACGGATAGTCAGCGCCCGAAAAGCCACCCAGAAGGAGCGGGAAGAATATGAATATAGTAAGCTATGACAGTAACAACTTGCCGAAAGTCAGCACCGACGAATGGGCTTCCCTTGATGCCATCCGAGATGAAGACATTGATTTTTCCGATATTCCGGAACAGAATGTCTCGCAATTCGTCCCCTATACGAAACGCCATCAACTGAAAGCGCCTGAGGCGGCGCCGTTTACATGGGCTTAAAAGCGCCTGATGCACCATAAAAACAGCACTAAACCTGCTTACGCCGTTTGGACTGCTAACGCCGTTCGCATGGGCTTGAAAGCGCCTGTGGCGCCCTGTAGCGGGCGGCAACCGGCTATAAACCTGCTTAGGCGGTTGGGACTGCTACGCCGTTTACATGGGCTGAAACCGCCTGTGGCGGCGTGCGTGCGTTCATGATTAGCATTTGGAGGCGGTTCTCGATGTTGGCGAAGCTCGTGTCGGGGTCGTAATCGAGCGGGAGGACCTGGATGTCGGGGTGCAGTTCCTTTAAGCGTTTTATCACGCCTCTGCCGCAGATGTGGTTGGGGAGGCAGCCGAAAGGTTGCAGGATGAGGAAGAGGCGCACTCCTTCGCGGGCGTGGTGGAGGATGTCCGCGGGTATCAGGTAGGTTTCGCCTGAATTGAACGAATGGTGCATGATGGGGTCGCTCATCGCGGCGAGTTCGGGGAGGCGGGTGCAGGGTTTGTAGAGGGGGTGACGCAGGGCGGTTTTTTCCAGCAGGTTGAGGGCGACGTCGAAGAGTTTGTTACCGATGAGGGCGCCCGCCGCTTCGGCGAGGGGGCGGCGGGCGTGGAAGTCGCTCATTTCCGAGATAGTCGCCATCGTGTATTTGCGAAAGACATCGTACATGCGGGGGAGCATCACCTCCATGTTGTTGCGCTCGAGGTATTCCTCGACATGAAAGTTGGAGCCGGGATGGAAGTTCAGCAGATACTCGCCGGTGATGAACACGCGCGGGCGCGGGACTGAGCGCTCGTAGCGGAGCGCGCAGAACGCGTCGATTGCGCTGGTGAATTCTTTCGTCGCCCGCCTCACGCCGCCTTCTTCCATGCCTTTGCAGATGGCGTCGACCGCAGTGTCGTAGGCGCGTTGCGCCGCTCCCGCATCGAGTTCGTAGGGGCGGATTTTCCGCAGAAGCTCGTCGAGGATGTCCGTCATCACGAGGCACCAGACCGTCCGCGCGAAGAACGCGGGG
>JAITNZ010000224.1 GCA_031290205.1 Spirochaetaceae bacterium | reverse complement strand
ACAAATGAACAATGAATAATGAGCAATGAGCAATGTTTTTGTTTGAAAACCGCTGATTTTTGCTTGGAGAGCGGGTTTGGCAACAAAAAGCGGCGGGAGAGCCGCACATGCTCGTGGCGATGAGTCTGGGATTATTCCCCCGAATTCACTGTTTTCGACATAGCTTTTCCACATCATAATTTATTGAACTACTCAGGTTGTAATATGTCAAGCACTATTTTGACGCCCTGCTCTTCCCCCGTTCCCCTCTACCAAATTTCTCGTTTTTTACATAAAATAGAAAAATGCAATCAATAGCCGATAATATTACACGAATTGAAGATGAGTTGCGGGAGGCGTGCGTTCGGGCGGGGCGGGATAGAGCGGAGCTGCGCCTCATGGCGGTGTCGAAATTTCACCCGCGCGCCGCCGTAGACGAAGCGTTGCGGGCAGGGCTCCGGCTTTTCGGGGAAAGCCGCGTGCAGGAGGCGCTTGAAAAGTTTGAGGCTTACCGGACGGCGAGCCCTGAGGGCACGGAGCTTCATTTTATCGGGAGCCTTCAGCGTAATAAAGTAAAGATTGCCGCGCATTTTTTCGATTGTATTGAATCGATAGACCGCGATGCATTGATTGACGAACTGGGCGCCTTCTGTGCGGAACGTGAAAAACCCCTGCGCGTCCTCTTGGAGCTTAATTCCGGTGAAGATTCTAAGAGTGGTTACCGGGGAATCGACGCGCTGCTGCGGGCTGCGGAAAAAATCATGGCGCATAAGGGTTTGCTCCTTGCGGGCTTGATGACCATGGCGCCTTTTAGCGATGATGAAAACCTCATCCGACCGGCGTTCAGAAATGTGGTGAACGCGCAAAGAGCAATCGAAGACCGATTCAGTCCGAGCCGGCTTTCAATACTCTCTATGGGGATGTCGAATGATTTTAAGATTGCGATTGAGGAAGGCTCGACGCTGGTGCGTATAGGAACAGCACTGTTTGGAGAGCGACCATAATGAACCGCATAACAAAAATGGTATTCTTCTTTCTATTTATTTTGAGTGTGGCAAACATGCTGCCGTTAAGCGCGCAAGAAAGTATAAGCTCACGAATTGTTACTGAGCATCCGCCTGAACAAAAACCTTTTGAGTTTCCCCAGTGGGCAAAAGACCTGCGCCGCGCGGATATCATCATGTTTGGCGTCTTCCCGTTTGCGTGGCTCTTTACTTCAATTTTTGTAGACATCGGGCGGGCAGCCGACCATAATTGGGATTGGTCGTACTATACCGGTATAGGGAGTAGCAGCGACTCGAAACCGTGGGCAAACGAAGATTACGAGAAGGCATTGTGGATTTCCGCCGTTGCCGCTGTCTCGGTCGCGATTATTGATTTTGTCATCATCAAAATTAAAAGAAGCAGGGAGGCAAAAAGAGCGCGCAACACGGCGCCGAACGAGAGTGAAGTGATTCGCTCTCCGATAGGCGAAACTCCTATAAGCCACAAAAATTTTTCCGATAAGACGGATACCCCCCCCCCCGACGGGCAAAACCTCTTTGTTCCTGCGGCGGCTCTTTCCCTGCGCGATGCGGCTACTTCCGGCATCAGTATCGAGGTGTATTGATGTGCCCGAGGCAGTTTCAGCCTTGCCCTTGGTAAGCGAAGGGCGATTCATTGTGCAGGATTCTCTCCATGTGAATAAAGAACAGTATCATGGCGCTGTGCTGCTTGATGTTCAGCTTCCTCTAAGACTCGACTGCTATATTGCACAAACGCTTAAACTGATGAGCCGCTCGCAGATAAAGAGGCGTAATCTAAAGGCTGTTGTGAATGCAAAAGAGGTGAAGCTCTCGTTCCTCGTTAAAACAGGCGATGAACTCGCATTAGCATGGGATGAAGACCCCCCATGCGATTTGATGCCTGAAGATATACCTCTTAATATTATATATGAGGATGAGAAGGTCGTCGTTGTCAACAAAGCGCAGGGGATTGTCGTGCATCCTGCGGCGGGGAATTGGAGCGGCACACTCGCCAACGCGTTGCTCTGGCATTTCCATCAGTCTGCTTCACACACCGGTCCGCCAGCATCTATCCGGCCGTTCATCGTTCATCGTTTGGATAAAGATACATCCGGCGTGATTATTGCTGCCGCCGATATTGGCACCTTAAACTTTTTACAAAATGAATTTAAATCGCGCCGTGTCAGAAAAACATATATCGCTATTACCCAGGGAGTGCCCAAGGAAGAGCGCGGTCTTATAGCAAACTATATAACACGCGATAAAAAAACCCGCACGAGTTTTACCGTCTCTGACACCACGGGCAAATTCTCGGTAACAGGTTTTCGTGTTCTAAAATCTTTTTCTGTTGGGGGGAGCGAATACGCCTTTATCCGCCTGCAACCGAAAACGGGGAGGACTCACCAGATTCGCGTCCACTTAAAATATTTGGGCTGCCCTATTTTAGGTGATGCGATCTACGGGAAAAAAGACAAAAACTTCCCCGATGCCGCCCTGATGCTCCACGCGCGCCGCCTCGGCATTACACTTCCGGGTAACGCTACTCAGTCTGTTTTTAGCGCGGGGCTCCCCGCACGATTTAAGGGAGTATTGGCTGCCTGCGGCAGGGGCAGGGGCACGCTGCTTGCCTTTTTATAAGGCAGACATTACAGTTGTCGTATGGTTGAATTATTACAGCGTGCGCGGCGGCTCCGGGGCAGCGAGACGCTCCGGCGCACCGTGCGCGAGACCCGCATCTCGAAGGACGCGCTCATTTATCCGGTATTCGTTAAGCCGGGGAAGAACATCGCCGAAGAGATCGTACCAATGCCCGGGCAATACCGTTACAGTGTGGACAGGCTCGGCGCGGTTTTTGACAGGCTCTTACAAGCCGGCGTCGACAAAATACTCTTTTTCGGTTTACCCGAACAGAAGGACGCCGAGGGGAGCGGCGCCTGGCGCGAAGACGGCATCGTGCAGCAAGCGCTCCGCTGGACGAAGGATGCGTATCCCGAAATCTACTGCATTGGGGACCTGTGTATGTGCGAATACACCGACCACGGGCACTGCGGCATCCTCGACGGCAAAACCGTGGATAACGACGCGACCCTCGACTTCCTCGCGAAGATCGCCCTCTCTCAGGTCAAGGCAGGCGCCGACATGGTTGCCCCTTCCGACATGATGGACGGGCGAGTCATCGCCATCCGGCGCGCCCTCGACGCGGCAGGCTTTTCGTCCGCACCGATCATGTCTTATGCGGCAAAGTATAGCTCGTCATTCTACGGTCCCTTCCGCGAGGCGGCGGACTCCGCGCCGACATTTGGTGACCGGAAATCATATCAGATGGATTATCACAACGCAAAAGAGGCGGTTAAGGAGGCGTTGCGCGATATTGAAGAGGGCGCGGACATCATCATGGTAAAACCGGCGCTCTCCTACCTTGATGTAATCCGGCGTTGCGCTCAGGTGGTGAACGTGCCGCTTGCCGCCTACAGCGTTTCAGGCGAGTATGCCATGATAAAAGCCGCCGGAAGCGCGGGCTCTATTGATGAAGACGCCGTCATCGCCGAGACTGCCGCAAGCATCTTCCGCGCCGGCGCCGACATCCTGATAAGCTATTTCGCGGCGGAAATCGGCGGGTTTGTCGACTCGGGCAGGATTGGATAACAGGGCGAACGCATTAAGAATTTGTCCACAGATGGACACAGATAGACACAGATTTTCACTCTGCGATTTTCTTCATCTGTGCTAAACAGTAAGGTGCGCGGAAACGAGCATGACAGGAGCGCGGGCACGTAGCGTTCGTGCCCTGTCCGAGAAAGCCTTCCCCCTGTGGCTATCTGTGGACAAATTCTTGCTGCGCTCTCATGCTGCGCTCACCCTCTTGACAAAAAATCGCCTATCGAATAGCCTAGCAACAGTATGATGCAAATTCAATTTGAGTCGCAGGCTCAAGCCAAAATCCGCCCCATATTCCCGGCGTCCCGGCGTCCCGGCGTCCCGGCGTCCATTATATAGAAGTAACTTACCTTTTTGTCAATGCCCTTGCAGGGCGTTTCCTCTTCTCTTTGCACAAAGCACTTCGTCTTGCGCCATTGGCGCGGCTCATTTCAAATTAAAA
>JAITNZ010000219.1 GCA_031290205.1 Spirochaetaceae bacterium | reverse complement strand
TACTGCCGGACCCCGCTCCCGCTGTTGTTTATCCTGAAGCTGCCGATATTCAAAAGCTCCACCGCGTCTACCACAAAATGTACCAGATGATTCTCCGGTAGCCAGTTCCTCATATCTACAGGAAACAACATCGGCGTTTTCCGGTCTATGTTTACTATTCTTGCGCTCATTCCTTTATCTTACCTCTTTTAAGTTCGTTTTGCACAGGGGGGGGAAGTGCAACAGGCTGCTAGCCTCCGCCAGGACCCCGTCCACCGACCGGATAGGTCGGGGTGCTGGGGGTATAAGGTATAAGGGAAAAGGGAAAAGGTATAAGGGAAAAAACGCGGTTCGGCGTGTTTGTCCGTTTCGTGACTCAAGAGCTAAGCTTTTGTTTGAAGGCTGCAGGGTTTCACATGGAAAGCTTGGTTCAACAACGAAAAGCGTCTGTGCCGCCGCACTTCTCATCGCGAAGGCAAGGCTGGAAGCACCTGTGGCGCCCCCGCTAGGAGAGCGGAATTTTGCGTAACAAATGACCGCCACCGCTACAAGCGTAAGTAATTCACGCGTTTTTGAGGAGAAATTCGCTCATTCTGGGATGTACGATATTGATAATCAACATCGTATCAGATGCAAAATAATTGTCAATGCCTACAGCACCACCCCGAGAAAGCCTTCCCCTTGTTCGCGAATGGAAGCGAATAATCATAAAATCTCATTATGAATTCGCGGTTTCATCGCGTTATTCGCAGACTTTTTTCTGCATCAATCCGCAAAATCTGCGGATTTTCTTGATTTTTCTATTTTAATGCGCTCGCCCTGACCTAAGGCTGCTAGTTACACCAACTTCAGATAGTGCCCCAGCCGACTCTTCTTGACGGCAAGGTATTTGCGGTTCCCGTCTTCGGGCTTGATTTCAAGCGGGGCGCGCTCGTGCATGACAAAACCCGATTGCGCCAGCGCTTCGACCTTATCGGGATTATTGGTGAGCAGGCGCCCGCCGGAAATGCCTAAGTCCCGCAGGATTGCGATTGCCGCCTCGTATTCGCGTTCGTCCACCGCGTGCCCCAGTTTGAGGTTCGCATCTACCGTATCAAGCCCCTCATCCTGCAACTGGTAGGCGCGGATTTTTTCGGTGAGCCCTATCCCCCTGCCCTCTTGCCGCAGATAGACGAGAACGCCGCCTTCTTGTGCAATGCGGCGCATCGATTCGAAAAGCTGGGAGCCGCAGTCGCAGCGCAACGACATCAGCATATCGCCGGTAAGACATTCCGAGTGGACGCGCACGAGGGCATTATCGGGCGAGAAGTTTTTCTCCGAAACGAGGGCGAGGTTCGGCATATCAGGCTTTCCCGCGTTCTCGTAGAGGATGAGGCTGAAATTGCCCGCGCGGGTCGGCAGTCGGCTTTCCACAAGACGGCGCGCCACAGCCCCATGCCTCTGCCGCCACTCGATGAGCCGCGCTACCGTCAGTATATGCAGCCCGTGCTGACGGGTAAGCTGCTGGAGGCGTGGAAGGCGCGCCATCTGCCCGTCGTCGTCGAGCACCTCGCAGAGAATCCCCGACGGACTAAGCCCCGCGAGCCGAGCCAAGTCGCAGGCAGCTTCCGTGTGCCCGCCGCGGGTAAGGACGCCGCCTTCCCGCGCAATCAGCGGGAAGATATGACCCGGGCGCCCCAAGTCGTCGGGGCGCGTTGCGGGGTCAACGAGCGCGTGAATCGTCGCGGCGCGGTCAAACGCCGAGATGCCTGTGGTGGCGCCCTTCTTCACGTCAACGCTGATGGTAAACGCCGTCGTGTGCGTCGAGGTGTTTTCCGCCACCATCGGCGGCAGATCCAGTTCCCGCGCCCGTTCTGCGGTAATAGACTGGCAGAGCAGCCCCCGCGCGTGAATCGTCATAAAGTTCACCGCATCGGGCGTTACCTTCTGCGCCGCCATAATCAGGTCGCCTTCGTTTTCGCGCCCCTCATCGTCCGTCACGATGAGCATCTTGCCCTGCCGGATATCCTCCAGCGCGGTTTCTACATCAATAAAATTGTTTTCCATATTTTTTTCTCCATTGCTCATTGCTCATTCCCCCATTAATCAAGCGCGGGGCTCTTTTTTGGCTTCGCGGGATTGTTTGACATTGGCGTAAAACTCGTCCAGAGAAACGCCCTCGTATAAGCCGCGCTGCCACTCGGTATAATCAAAAGGCTCACGTAATATCAGCGTAATAAAACGTTCTGCTTCCACTATGCCAAGGGTTTTGGTTAAAGTATCCATGCCTTTACGTTTAAGCACCGCATCAGTCAACATCTTGCAGCCTCCTCAAAAAATCTATCGGGTTGATTATCGGTATATCGTGGATAGGTTTATTGAGTATCTTTCTATCCACCGTTATAAAATAATCCGCATGAGCGGACACTGCACATACGATATGCGAAGCATCTTTTGGCTTCAACTTCAAAACCATATACCGATGGGCATTGGTCAAGATTTCATCGGTCATTGCAACCGCCACCGATGCCAAACCCTCCCATTCCGCAATCTTTTCGCGGCGCATATCAAAGGGATTATCATTGTTTTCATAATCCAGCACTTCTGACCAGACGAGCTCTAAAGCACCGCTTTTTATCATATACTGGATAAGGAGCTTCGCCTCCGTTTCAACCCGGTTTATGATATTGCTCTGGTCATCATAGGTCCGGTTAAAACAACAATTATCTAAATACACTCTCATGCTAGTATCCTATTACAAAATTGCACATTCTTCATTCCTCACTCCTCGTTAAGCCGCCGTTGATTTTAAGTTTTATTATTTCTATATTTTCCAGTCCGTCGTTGTCCACTACTTTGACTGCTATATTATGCGTTCCTGTTTCCAGTGAAATAATTTGTTTACCTTCCTTGTCCATTATCACTGAGGGCTTAAACTTTTTCTTTTCTGTGTCGTATGCAAAGTCCCAACTGTAAAACTCGATGCCCGAAGGGCTATTACCCACGGCGATACATTCTATTTTCCGCGCTCCGCTTTCATCTTTTTCCCGTTCGTTGATATGCACCGCTACTGCTGGTTTTACCGACAGAGGCACTATGTCCTCGACTGTTACCAATTTTATGAGTATGTTTTCCGTGTTTCGCAGCCGCGCCGCTTCTTCAATCGCGCCTTTGCCGAAAGAAAAGGCGATAATATAGCCTACCGGTTTCTTGTCCAACGTGTTCTTTTCAAAAAGCATTTTGTTAAATTGTTTTGCCGAAACGTAAAAGTTTTTTACCACATTTACCCCAATTCCGGCTGATTGTTTTACCTGTATCGGCGTTCCGTCGATTGCCTTACCGTCGACGCCTTTGTCCCCGCCTTTTTTGTTTTGCGGGACGCC
>JAITNZ010000172.1 GCA_031290205.1 Spirochaetaceae bacterium | reverse complement strand
CGCTGTTCAGAAGGCGTTATCAGCGCGCCGCGCCGCAAAATTGCGTCGCTACCCCCTCTGCGGGGCGCCGCCCCGCCCAGCCGCCGCGCCCGTAGGGCGTTTATCCAGCGGCATTCGTAGAGGCGTGGCGCAGGTTACACTAACACCAAGCGATGTTGCAGAGGTTCACCTTTAGGTGAGCCTGTGCGCCGCAACGCCCCGCTGGGGGGGCGAGGTGCCCCCCCAGACCCCCCCTTAGCAATTTAGGTATCACTTTAGAATTTACCCCGAAAAATAAATTGCACCCCCCAGTAACTGCGCCCAAAACATTGAGGGCGTTCACGCAGTTAATCTAGCACGGCGTAGCGCCAGCAAAAGCCACTGTTTAGAAAGCGGTATCAGCGCGCCGCACGCACCGCGTTACGCAATACCCCGCCCAATAATAGCACCCGATAGGGTGTTGTTGCGCTTAATCGTTCATGGCGTGGCGCAGGACAAGCAAACTTTACGCCCCAAATGCCCACCCGGCTAAGTGCTACGGTTGCTGGCTAACAGTAAAGCCCTAACAGCAGAGTGCGCGGTAAGGAGCAGGGCGGCAACGCGTGCGCGATAGCGTTCGAGCCGCGTACCAGAGAAAGCCTGCCCCCCAAGCAAACGGCGCTCGCTTTAAGAATTTGTCCACAGATGGACACAGATAGCCACAGATTTGCACTCCGCACTATTCTTCATCTGTGTTAATCAGTGTGTATCTGTGGACATTCTTCGGTGAAGCCAACAGTGGAGTGCGCGGTTCGGAGCATGGTTGTAGCGCGGGCGCATCGCGCGTACCAGAGAAAGCCTTCCCCCGGCGAGGGCTTTTCGACGAGGAGGATAAATGGGTGAGGGGAATGGAAAAAGGCAAGGGCGAGCGCATTAAAAATTTGTCCACAGATTAACACAGATAGCCACAGATTTTCACTCCGCACTATTCTTCATCTGTGTTAATCAGTGTGTATCTGTGGACATTCTTCTTCAGCATTTTCAAATTGGACGCGAATAATCATAAAATCTCCTTATAAATTGCGATTTCTTCGCGTCTTTCGCAGACTTTTTTTTGCATCAATCACGGAAATCTGCGGATTTCCGTGATTTTTATTTTAATGCGCTTGCCATGGAAAAAGGCAGTGCAATGAGTAAAAAAGATAGACGGCGTTTTATTATGTCCCTTTCAAAGCAGCCGCTTTATCCTGTTCGGCGCGAAAAGTTATTTTTGCAAACGTTACGGCTCGGGACTTATCACCGCGAAATTGCAGCCGTTCTTAATGCTAAGCAATACATACCTGACTATGTTCAGTCTGTACTTGATGATGTGAAAATGACGGCGCCACATAGTTTTGAGTTTGGACGGCGGCAGAAAGAGATGTTGGAACTGTTGGTAAAACATGATGCCGACTACAAGGCTGTTGTGGCGAGGATTGAGAGTGGGCGGTACCGTGCGGAATAATATTTCGATGGCGTCCATTTTCGCGCGGTATTCGTCGGTCGCGTTCGTTACGGAGGGCGGCGCGACGAGCCCCTTTCCATTCCAGCGGTCAAACCCCTCCAGCAAGCAGTTTAGTATACCCAATGCCTCACCCCGCAATTTTTCTTCAAGGTGTTTATCCTGATTTTCATTGCTTATCGTGGTAGTAAACGGTAACAGCCTGATGAGCCTCCCTATTCCATTATCGGTACCTTTGATTACCGATTTGTATATTGCATGAAATACTAATTTAAAGTAAGATTGAAGTCAATTAACTTGAATAAAAAATCCCCGCCGCAGAGCGACGGAGTATTCAAGATTTCTCATTGAAGTCTTTACTTATGCGGGGGAACATATCCCCCGCACCCCCAGTTTGAACCGCCCCAAGGGGCGGCGCACAGGCTCACCTAAAGGTGAACCTGCAATATTGTGCAGTGTTGGCTTGTTCTGCGCCACGCCATGAACGATTAACCGCAACAACGCCCTTGCGGGCGCGTTCATTGGGCGGGTATCAGACCCCAAGTGGATGACGCCCTTTTCATACTGAAGGCGAAGGTAGAAAGCGCCTGAGGCGCAATAAAAATATGAGATGCAAGCTAGATGATTTTTTATAGGAGGAGACCCCGATGATATATTCCTGTCTTCACACTCATACGGAATTGTGTGATGGTAATGGCACTGTCGAAGATTATTGCAAACTGGCGCATGAAAAAAGGTTTGTTTCGTTAGGTTTTAGCGCTCATGCGCCCATCACCAAAAAAACTTCTTTGATGAGCGACTGGCATCTTCCCGATGGCTCATTCGACAAATACTGCTTTCTCGTGCGAACGGCGCAGAAAAAATGGAAGGACGCGCTCGATGTCTATCTTGGGCTGGAGATCGACTATATAAAGGACTATATCGGTCCAGCAGACGATGATATACAGGCGCTTGGTCTGGATTTCATTATCGGTTCGGTTCACTGCCTTCTCCCCTCCAACACCAGTATCGACTGGACGGAAAAATTCATGCAACAAAAAAAACTCCTCTGTGTTGACGGTAGCGAAGAAGAATTTCAACTGCTCATTACCCATGGCTGGAATAGTGATGTCTTTGCCCTCGTTGAATCGTATTGGGAAGCTGTGATAGCGATGTGTAAGCGGGGTAAATTTGATATACTCGGACACTGCGACCTTATCAAACGAAATAACGCTGATGACAAATATTTTTCGACAAAAGACCCGCGCTATTTGCGCTATGCTGAAAAACTTGCCTGCGTCCTTGCTGACTCATCAATGCCGATAGTAGCGGAAGTAAACACCGGCGGTATGAACAGAGGCAAGACAAAAGAGCCATACCCGTCACTTGATATATTAAAAATCTTTCGTAAAAAAAATATTCCCGTTACCATCAACGCAGACGCGCACTTCCCCGCCCATCTTGGCGGCAACTACGATACCGCGCGTCGGGCGCTCCTCGAAGCGGGTTATACGTATTTTATGCTCTACGAAGGCAGAAAAAACGGAAAAGCGCTGTGGTCGAAATCCCAACTCTGAATCATTGTTTCCACAGCATTTCAAGTTCTTGCCTTGCTCTTCTTGAAACTAGCACTGATGCTTGTGAAGCAAGCATAGAGAGCAGCTCAATACCCTGTCCGCTTGAGGGCGGTCCCGAAAAACGGCACAGATTCCCGATTGCGCCTACGGTAGAAAATAGAAGTAAGTCATTATAGCTAGTTCTGTTTTCATAAACTATATGAGATAGCGCGGCGAGTGTCTGCCCTCCGGGGTTGGCGCCAATCCTGCCAAGCGATGTAACAATCCCCGCACGAATTGCTTCTTCTTTATCCTCATTTAAAAGGCTGATGAGGACAGGAACGATTTCAGGCGATCCAATAACACCGAGCAGGTGAATCGCTTCAAGACGCTGATGCAACATGGCGCGGCTGTCGTCGGCAATACCGATTAATGTCCGCACCCAAAAAGGTTCCGATTCTCCTATAGTTCCTTTTATAATATCGGCGTTGATTTCATCCAACAGGATTTTATAATTCGATCCCTGCAATATTTTTAATACCGAAAATCCCTGTTCGCTTAGTTTTTTTTCCAATCCATACGTACCTAAGGGGGGCAGTTCAGCGGGTCTGTAAACCTCCTGCTCTCTCTCTTCCGCATGGTATGTATATAAAATCCAATCGCGTCCGCTTGAATAAAGAAATCCCTCTTCGTCCAATGCGGGACTCGTTACCGCGCCTTCGAGACGCATACGCATGAGTTCCACGCCTTTTTTTGAAAAGCCCGCCGCTCCTGAAATAGAAAGCACATATATTTTTCCATTATTTTCATCAAATTGAATGCTAATTTTCTGCGCTTGTTTCCCGGGAGCGCCGACACCAGGTGAAGAATTTGTTTGCCACAAGACCTCTTCCGTTTCTTGCGACCAGAGCACTAATTGTTGATTACCCAACTGGAATGCGGCAAGATTCTCTGAAGATGCGGAGGCTAGAGGAGCAGACTGTAATGCCTTTATATTTCCACCTGTTATGCGGATGCCGTTATTATCATATTGATATAATTCAAGCATTCCATTATGATGGACAACAAGAGTTTTTTTCAATGAAAGTGAAAGAACGGAAAAGGGTATTTCTTTTAATTTGATTTCGCTCGATTTTCCAAATGCGTTTACTTTCATCAATGTAGCATTATCTAATACCGTGATAAAACCACCTTCTTGATCAAGCAGTGGTGCAATGGCTATGAAACTATCCAGTTTCTTTTTCCAAAGAAGTGAACCTGTTGACGTATAGCACTGTATCGTATTTTTTAAAAATAAAAAGATTCTATTATCCCAGCCTGACAGAGGCGCTGATACAATCGGCTCTGGTAATTTTATTGTCCATAACATTTTGCCCGCACGGTTTAGAGCGACAAAATCACCGTTTACTCCACAAATATAACTTATACCAGTTCTTGATAAAGAAATATACGGCGATAGCTTTCTTCTGCTTTTATATTCCCAAAGAAGCCTACCGCTATTGCTAAATGCTTTAATCGTGTTGCCCTCGCAAAGCACAATAACAGATTGAAGCTGTGCAAGCGGCACGCTTAAAGCGGCGCCCCCCAATGGCACCCTCCATAAAAGGGCAGATTCTTCAGAAAAGAGAAAACAGGAAGGAATTATAAAGAATAAGAGCAGACCGAATTTTAAGGGCATGGCACTTCTTTACCATAACGTAAATAAAATAAATATGATTCAATACTCGCTACATCTGGATAAAGATTTTTTATTGCATCTTTATAACTAGCCATTTGCAACTTATATGTAGATGCGTTTATTTCTCTATTCGTCTTAAAATCGACAATATAAATTGTATCATTTAACTTAAAAAGCAAATCTATCCTGCCTTCTATAAAAGTTTTTTTGAGGGGATAAGCTTGATTTCTATTTTCGGGCTTTCTTTTGTCTTCAAAAAGTGACATAAAAGGATATTCTACTTTACGCCACTGTGCACAGGAACATTTTATTCCCAGTTCGGAATGGAAAAACTTTTGCGCGAGTTCTTCGGCTTTTCGATATACAGGAATTATTTTTGTATTTTCTATTCTTGTTTCAATGCCATTTAATGTATCTTCAATAATTTTATGGGCGATTTCACCGAATTTAGCAGGGCTTATATCCATTTTTTTAAGGAAAGCATCAAAATCATCCTGTTCTTTTTGATTTGAATCCACGAGGGCTTCTGTATTATCTTTATCAAGGGAGCTTGAATTCTTATATTCAATAAAAGATTCAGGCTGGTCTTCTATTTGAGCTTTACAATAATATTCCATAGCCGATTTCTGTAAGGCGGCAAATGATTTTTTATTGCCCTGTCTAGCACGATATGCGGATGCGGCAATATCAATTTGTTTGCGTGTTTTTGCCGGAATCTCTTTTAATTCATACAGTGTGCCGCAGGCAGTAACAAGAGGTAATATTAATAAAGCAAGAAAATTGGGAAGCGGGATATCGCCCATTTTGATTTTATCAGCTTTTTCTTTGTCTTTTTTATCGTTAAAAAGCAACAATCTCTTTTCAATTGAATCTGCCGTATCATCGTATTGCGTATTCTTTTCTTCGCTGTCAGTAATCTTAGGGATTGATGCCGTAAAAAAAAGTCCACTTTCCGCACGTGTTGCCGCTACATATAACAATCTTTTAATTTCGGCTATCGCCATCTTTTTTTCTTCTTGTTTATAATATTCTAAAAAAAAATTTTTAATTTTTTTTTCGTTTAATTCTTTTGCCAAAGGTAAATTTATCATTAACAAGTTCTGCTCGTTTTTTGTATCTGACTTTAATTTTTTATAATATACGATTCCCCATGCGGTATTTTCTCTTGGATCCGCGCCGCAAAACGGCACAAAAACAATGGGAAACTGCAACCCTTTGCTTTTATGAATTGTCATAATTTTGACTCCGCCGTTTCGTTCTATTGGTATCTCGAGTTTATCATTTAAATTTGAACCGGATTTTTTTAGTTCAATTTCGTCGATGAATTCGGCGATGTTTTTTCCTTGTTCATCAAAACGCCGCGCTATATCAAAAAAATAATCATAGATTTCGGAATATTTTTGCGCGGAATAAGAGTAAAGCGTTTCAAAACGGTAACCTTCATCATACCATATTCGTGTTATTACGTCTGTAATTTTCATTCCGCATTTTTTTACCAGCACGCAAAACTCATGGTATTTCTCCTGTGCTGTTTTATAGCGCTCCTTGTCTTCATCACCTTCGATATAGTCCGCCTCCGCAAAAGCTTTTTTTTTCCAGTTCAGCAGACAAACAGCAAAATTTTTATCATTTAAACGGACAAACGGAGAGCGCAACACAGATGCAAACGAAAGTTTATCGTCAGGATACACGATACAGCGGAGATACCCGATTATATCATTAATAACAGATTCTTTCCAAAGTGCAACCGGCTCTTCGGTGCAGTGTGGAACGCCGAATTTTTTTAAATATTTTTCAAGCATCCGTATCTGTTTTTTTTTACGGACAAGTATCGCAAAATCTTCATATACACAAGGTGCTTCATAATCTTTTTCTTCATCATCGTCGTCTTTAAACTTCCCCCGCCTTGTGACCTTATACTCATTTTTAATTAAATTTTGAATCTTTTCCGCAATATAAGCGCTTTCAACATCAAATTCATCAATCCCCTCCCCCGCTTCTTCTAAATAATCATTTTTTTGCAGCAAACAAAATTGAACATCCCCTGTTATACCGTGAATCTCCGTTCTTCCACATTCCAGCGCCTTAAACTCCGCTTCGTAAGCTTCGGCTTGACCATGAATTGGCTTAAAGACACTATCAAAGATATGATTAAATATATCGATTAAAACTTTTTTTGAGCGAAAGTTTTTTTTAAGCTCGATAATGTTATCGCATTCAGGATGTGCGGGAATTAATGTATTGAGTGACTTAAATACCGAGACATCTGCGCCTCTAAAACGGTATATGGACTGTTTTTCATCTCCGACAAAGAACATTTTGTCTATTGAAATTTCGCTTGTTTCAGGAAGACCTAGTGTATTACGCCCTTCTTTTTCCGCAATCAAAAAAATAAGATCGCGTTGCAATTCATTGTTATCTTGGAACTCATCAATCATTATCGCCTTAATTTCGTTTTTATACATTTTACGTATATCAGGATAATTTTTTAATATATCGACGGCAAGATGCGCTATATCATTGAATGTTAAAAGTCCTGTTAAGCGCTTTGTTTTATTAAACTCATTTTGAAACTTCTTTAGAAGCGTAAATACATCCCTAATAGTGTCGGTTTGTAAAAAATAATTAGCGATTGGCGCTATGGTTTCTTCAAATAATTTTAATAGTTCTTTGCGCTTTAGATTAAGCGCTTTTGTCATACTTGAGGATTGCAGGTTATTTATTGAGCATAGTTTAGATAAAAAGATTGTCAATACTATTAATTTGTTCGATTCAACTCCATCCTTTTCGGTAATAATTTTGGCAATATCTGGTAGCGGTGGAAACTTGTTGTTCATACAAAATTCCTTAAGCAATCTAAAATCTTTTTTTATATAAAGAAGATTCTCTAAGGTCTTTACCTCGTTCGCCTTAAGGCGCGCCTTGCCATTTTTAAATTTTGCTTCTAAGTCCAGCAAGGAATTCAGCTCTGATGAAATACCATCAATAATACTGTTAAGGGCGGGCATCGAATCCTTAAATATTGTTATAAGCATATCAATCTGAAAGGATAGCATCTGATCAAAATCCAGCGGACTGGAAATTGAACTATACTGGAGGACTGTTTTGGCAAAAATATCTTCGGCAATAGTTTGTATATTTTTATCCGCAATAATTATTTGTAAAGCTTCGTTCTCTCTATTATCTAATACAAAAGAAAGCGCCGATTCTTTTGCAAGCCTGATGATGGCTTCGTTATCGCTCTTAAAATCCGGTGAAACGCCGTAGTAGGACGCGCCCAAGCGCGCAATATCAGCACAAAAGGAATCGATCGTCCGAATCTTCGCCTTGTGGAAATCGGTGATAGCCCTTTCAGCTCTTTTATTGTCTTTTTTTTTCGACAGAGAATGGTATATACGTTCGTACATTTCATTCGTTGCCTTATTCGTAAATGTCAGGGTGAGTATTTCCTCGACTCTAAAACCTTTTTCAACTATCAGATGCACGAAACGCGCTGAAAGGACCGATGTCTTACCTGATCCTGCACCTGCTGCGACTATAACATTACAGGGCAGCACGATAGCCTTTTTTTGTTCGCTTATCAATTCTTTAAAACCTCTTTCCGCCATATCAATCTCCCGCATTTAAAGAATAAGTAGTTCGACATATATTTTTATATATACATTTGTAACAATGGTTTAACGGTATTGCCTTTGTTAAAAAGTCCGGTTTTAAATCATCATTATCACAATTAATATTTCTTGGCACAAAATCCAGGCGTAAAAGCGAATCAACATAATAATCAATATAATTATCCAGCGATTCAATTGTCTTTTGATAGCCCTCTCTTGTATCAGAATCTTTTATAATTTTCTTAAACTCACCTCCGTTAATACTAAAAAAAGTAGCATGAAAAACTTTTATATTCGAAGACGCCTCGTAAAGCTTTATATAGGATGCGATTTGAAAATCACTAAGCGGTGAACCACGACTTCCCGTAGAAGCTATTTTTGAAGGCGGCGTGCCTGTTTTATAATCGACAATTAGTGCGGAATCTTTAGTGCTTGACAGCGAAACCCTGTCTATAAATCCATGAAAAATGATATTGTTTTGTTTGATGAGGTATTCTTTTTCTAAATCCGAAACAATCCAGCCGTCAAAATTTTCAGCTTCCTCGGAGAGTAAATTTTTTATTTTTTTCGACAGAGCTTCTGCCATTGAGCCGAGCAAGGGGCGGGCGAGCGGTCCGCGGAAGGCAGGATAAGTCCTTGTTACTTTTTTTGCGGCGCTATCCGCCAATAAATAATAATCCTCCAGCCTACTCTTATCGAATCTGCCTTCGTTTCCATTTTCCTGAATGCCGGTAAATAAATATTGCAATATTTCATGGTACAGTAAACCTTTATTTATATCATCAAGAAGTAACGCATGTAAGTTATATTCTTCTATTTTAAGTATTTCCCTAAAGAGCCAGTAAACCTGACAGGTAAAAAAATTCTTTAACGATGTAGGCGATACCCGCAACATCCCCTTGGCGGAATGCTCACTTCTCTTGATTGCATTTATCCTATTTTGTATTAATGTGGAAGCAGTATATTCACGGGGGAATTCATTTTTTAGCAGGTTAAAGTTGGGAATAACCGCAAAAGGCGACCATCTATTAAAACTTGATTTTTGAATCGCCAATATTTTTTTATCCGAATCAAAGAACGATAATTTTTTTTCACCATTTTTCTCGTTTTTACCTGCAAGTTCCTCTGTTTCATTGTGCGCCCACCATTCTTTTTCCAATGAAAATAAATCAGCGCTGGGAGGTAGTGCTTTTTTGATATGCGTTTCGGATACAGTTTCTTGCGCTCTTCTTTTTGTGCGGTCAAAATAACTATGGGGAAGAACCCAACCCGAATATGTTAATGATGATGCGGTAAAATAAATATAATTTTTTTTATTTTCATCAAGCTCGGCTTTGACTTTAAATGATTTAAAAAAATCCTTTGATATATCAACATCTTCTATGTTAAGCGTCTTCCTGCTGTCCCCCCGTAAAAAAGCTAAGGGGCGATATAATTTTGCCGCTGTCTTTTGGTTGACGTTAATAATAAAATGAGCGCGTGCAGGGCTTGCCGCCGCGACGCCATAAGGAAATACCTGAACGCCTGTTTTATTTTCGTCTTTAACGTGCGTTCTTTCTTTTAACACGCCGATAAAGAATCCAAGCGGGGAAATCGGCGCTCTCTCGGGATGATTTTCCGTAATTTCAGCGACGATATCTTTTGTATACTGCAATTCCCTTAGAATACGTCCTAAAACGGTATTATTGTCTTCTTGATCTATTTTGGTAAAGAATTTTTGAATAAATCGGTGCGTCCATTGAAACATATCCTGAAAATCTTTTGCATTGGCAATATGCAGGAAATATTTTTTTAGTTTTTTATAATGATTAAAAAGGCGCTTCTTCTTTTCTTTTCCCCAAAACGCTTCTTCCATTATGTCTTTTTTTTTGCCTTTCTCGCGATATCCTGACACGCAGTTATTTTTTATTGCAAACTTTATAAGAGCGGCATTTTTATTTGGGGTGCGCCAGGGAAGGGCAAAATTAAAAAGCACCGCGCGGATTGAAGTAAAAGAAAAATTATTTTGCGCACAATCGTTAATTTGCGTCCACAGCAAACCTTCGTTATACTCGGCAAGAGTTCGCCCTAGACGAATATTGGCAGGGATGTTGTATATATAAAATTCCCGTTTAAGGTATGGCTCTAATGTTTCAAGTTCGGGCACACTTACAAATATTTCTTCATAAGGGATGTATTCTTCTTTGTAGAGACGCCTTATTTCAGAGACAAGAAATTTAATCTCTTGGGTAGTCGATTCAAAAAGAAGAAGGTCGCTTTCATCTTCGTCATCAGTTTGTTTTATCGGAATTTTATGCACATTTGGCGCGTCCAAGAGCGCTTCGTATTCACAAAAATCTTCGATAAGACTGGGATAAAACAGATAAAAAATATGCTCTCTATCGCGGAACGGCGGCTTTTCCCACGAAGGCTCAAAAAGAAAATTATCTTCAAGAAAAGCCGCATACTGTTTCTCGAGCTCGGTTAAAAAATCATATTCATGCCGTAGTATTTCATTGTTTGCTAAGGCGTCGTTTTTTTTCGCAAAAGCCTGTGCTGTCTTTGCCCGCCATAATTTTAACGAGGGGAGCATCGCCGCCAGCGTTTTGGCAAAAATTACTCCTTCTTCCGCATAGTCATTAGGAATAAGAAATTCAAGAAAATGTTCGGTTTTATTTTTATGGATAAGATAATACGCGAATAAGAGGCGAATGATTTTATTTGACGGCTTTTGTCCTTTTTTTTCTACATTAATATTTTTTTCCTTAAAACTATCCCATGCTATAAAATGTTCTTTTGCGATAGTTTTAGGGGGAAAGAGCGACAGAACCTTTTCCGCCCAAAATGTTGCGGAACTTTCTGAAGGAAATACAAAAACGGGAGTTTCAGCCTCGTGATATACCGATAAATATTGTGCTAATGTCCGTAATATATCATCCATTCTCTATCAGTATTCGCCGCTTAACAAAAAATCATTCAAACTAAGTTGCTTGATATCACCATGTATCTGTTCTATATCTTCGGTTTCTCCAAAAAACAAAAGATATTTTACTTTTCGCACTTGTTCATTAATTATCGGAATATCATTGAGCGCGGAAAGTTTTTCGTTCAGTGTTCTAATATTATCCCGTATATGATTTACGGTTTGAATAAAGAGGAGGGTGTTTTCTTTTTCCGCGACAAATTCAATAATTGATTTATTGACGGATCCGCAGTATACGGTAAACCCGCGGTTTTCAAGTTCGTTTACCAGAATATTTTCCATAATTGAACAAGGTTCCGGTCCGTTGTTGCCGCAGACCGAAGAAATCAACGCATGGTCGCCCGCATAATATTTTGGTTTGATGCGCTGAACTTTCTTTGTTTTTATATTTATCCGCCGGATTTTTTTTAGAAAAAAAGCTTCTTCAAGGTGGTTAAGGTAGCTTTGAATCTTTGAAAGATCTTTGGTGTATCTTTTGCTGATAAAAAAATCCTTTAACTTTTTTGCGGATGCTTCAGATCCTATATGTTGAAAAATATATTGAATCACTTTCGCTAGGAGTTCGGGATTATTTATTTTGTGTTTTGAAATCACATCGTAGAAAACAACGGATGCATAAATATCGTTCAAAGCGGTTTTCTTTTCGGTATCATCACGGCATAAAGCCGCCGGAAATCCGCCGCATTGGATATACTTGGTAAAAACCGCACGCGATTCGATTCGTATCGCTATTGCGCGCTGTAACAAGCCGCGATTCTCGTGTGGAACCTCTTTTTGCGCTTTGCGGTATTCGGAATATGAAAGCGGATTTATCTGTATCTCGGTATAGTTTCCATCAACATACTTTTCTTTTCTTTTGGCAATTTTTTTTAAACTGGTACCGGAGGCGGCGACAAAGAATTCAATGCGCTGCTCCGGGAAAAACAAGGGGAGTGTCTTTTCCCATCCCGGGATCACTTGAATTTCATCAAGAAAAATATAAAACTTCCCCTCGTTTTGCAACAGCCCGTCGATGTATTTTTGCAGCTCGTTTTTCTTGTATAGTTCCGGCAACGTCAAGTTCTCGAAATTATGGTAGATGATATGCTCGCTATCAACCCCTTGGTTTTTCAGATACTCAATCATAAGATGAAGAAGATGCGACTTCCCTCCTCTTCTAATTCCGGTAAGTATTTTTACCATAGGGTTCGCTGTTTCGTCTGTTAAACGGTTTAAATAACGAACGCGAGGTACTATGGTATTTACTGGTAATGCTGTATTCATCTTCCTGCTAACTGCCTATTTAGACTGAGCAATGACCAGAAGGCGTTTGGCTCCTGACCGAGCCGCCAAAACCCAACTGCCTGAACTCCCTGCTTATTATACATATCAATCCTCGTTGCTATAGAAAATTCATCTTCATAATAAACGGTTACCTTGACCTTCACATCATAGCTAAAACTGGGAACGCCGTTTACCCGCCTAATTTGTTCTACTCCATGTTCCTTTTTTAGTCTTTCAGTTGTCGCGTTGATAAGCGCCCGCGAGGTGCTTGTATCCCCCCATGCCCGCCCGTAAAACGGAACGCCCATAACAAGTTTTTTCGCGCCGATTGTACGCATTGCATACTGCGCGACGTTTTTACACCATACCATTGAAGCGACCGGACCTGGTGCGCTTGTCGACCAATGTTCATCATAAGCCATGACGAAAACCCGGTCGGAAAGAAACGCAATCTTTTCGTAATCGTAGTTTTTGCTTGCCTTTGTCCTCGCCGGCACACAAACCGAAAAAAGTTTATCATAACCAATACGGGAACGAAGTTCAGCCAGAAATTGCAGAAAAACCTCGGCATCCTGAAGCGGCACGAGTTCCATATCAATGTTAAGCCCGTCATACGGTTTGACGGCTGTCAGAATTTCATCGATAAGAATCCTCCGCGCCTTGCTCTCCGGCTCGATAACAAAATGGGTAAGCCCTGCGCTATTGCAGGCGATTGACATGTGAACTTTCCCCGCAAATTGCTTGAGCTTCGTTCGCTTGGGGACATTCTCTAAATGCCCGTAACTGCTTACTTCGGCGCCAAAATAGACGACATCGGAGAGGGGAAGGCGCGATTTAAGGGCATTTTCGTTGCCGCTGACGACATACGCCCAAATTTCACCAAAAGCGCTGAACGGCAGCTGCGCCCCGTCGACAGGGCTGTTGAGTTGTTCGAACAGTTCAAGCTCTTCATCGTCAAAAGCGCCCATGAGGATTTCGTTCCCGTCATCATCAATGAAGCCGCGCGGCGAAGTGCTACAGGAGACAAGCGCGCACAAAACGCATAATACCATGAACATAATAAAGCGTAAAAATTGCATCTCTAGTAGATTATCGGAAACGGGAGAGCTTTTCAAGCGTTATTTTGTGAGCACTTTTCACAGGGGGAAGGCTTTCTCAGGTACGCGCGCAACGCGCTACCGCCATCCGCGCGCTTTCCCGTAGGGCACTCCTGAACGCAGCACCAAACCTGCTTAAGCCGTTTCGACCGTGAACGCCCTTTGCTAGAGCATAGATGTGCCTCAGGCACCCTCAGGCACCCTGAACGCAGCACCAAAACCTGCTTAAGCAGTTGAGACTGCGAACGCCCTTTGCTAGAGCATAGACGTGCCTCAGGCACCACTGGGGCAGAAGAGGATTACTGTGCTGCGGCTTTTCACTTTGTAGGTGAGTCCGACTTCGGGGGGGGGCTTTTCGTAGCCGAGCGGGATGATATCGTAGGGTGAAGGGAGCGCGGTGTCGATAACGCGGCGCCATTTTCCGCCGCAATCGGGCTGGGGCACGGTGAACTTCAGGTCTTTCGAGCCGGCGTTGAACATGAGGAAAAATTCGCTATCGTCGCGGTCGGCAAGAATATCAGCTTTGGCGCCTTCTAGGCGCATACAGAATGCGAAGTCCGTGTTTTCCCAGTCGAGCACCACGCCTTCGGCATTATACCAGCGGACATCCGGCGGCGCGTTGTATTTACCGCCTTTGCCCGTGTAGAATTCGGGGCGCATGAAAACGTGATGGCGTTTGCGAAACGCGATAATCTCCTTGGCAAAGCGGAAAAGCCCCGCCCGCTTTTCGAGCAAATCCCAGTTAAACCACGATATTTCGTTGTCCTGGCAGTAGGCGTTATTGTTGCCCTTCTGCGTGCGGGCAAACTCGTCGCCGCCGAGGAGCATCGGGGTGCCCTGCGAGACCATCAGCGTGGTAAGGAAGTTTTTTATCTGCTGTTCGCGGATTGCCTCGATGGCGGGGTTCTGTGTTTCGCCCTCGAAGCCGTTGTTAAAGCTGTAGTTATTATTGCCGCCATCGCGGTTGTCCTCGCCGTTTTCGTCGTTATGCTTCTTGCCGTAGGATACGAGGTCGCGGAGGGTAAAGCCGTCGTGTGAGGTGATAAAGTTGATTGAATGAAAGGGCTTCCGCCCGTCGCGGAGGTAGAGGTCGGAGCTGCCGGAGAGGCGCGTGGCAAACGAGCGCACGAGTCCGGGCTCGCCCTTCCAGAATTTGCGGGCATCGTCGCGGTAGTGGTCGTTCCATTCAGCCCAGCGCCCGCCGGGGAACCAGCCAACCTGATAGGCGCCGCCGGCGTCCCATGCTTCGGCGATGATTTTTGTGTTCCGCAGGACGGGGTCCTCGGCAATTTGGACGAGCATAGGCGGATTTTCCATCAGTTCGCCGCGTTCGTTCCGTCCGAGTATAGAGCCCAAATCGAAGCGGAAGCCGTCGACGTGCATTTCGATGACCCAGTAGTGGAGGCAGTCGATAATCAGCCGGATCATCACCGGATTGTTACAGTTCATCGTGTTCCCGCAGCCCGAATAGTTTTGGTAATATCGTTTGTTGTTGTTGAGGATGTAGTAGGTGTTATTTTCCAAGCCGCGGAACGAGATAGTTGGTCCGTATTCGTTGCCCTCTGCCGTATGGTTAAAGACGACATCGAGAATCACCTCGATGCGCGCCTTGTGTAGCTCGCGCACCATCGTTTTGAACTCCCGCACCTGGGCGCCGGGGCTTTTATCAGAGGAGTATGCCTGTTTTGGTGCAAAGAAGCTGACCGTCGAGTAGCCCCAATAGTTTTTCAGCTTTTTATCGGTGCGCGGATTGACGCGGTATATCTCGTGTTCGTTAAATTCATGGATGGGGAGCAGTTCGAGGCTGGTAATACCGAGTTCCTTGAGGTAGGGGATTTTTTCGATGACACCCTGGTAGGTGCCCGGATGGTCGACGCCGCTCGACGGGTCGAAGCTGAGCCCGCGCACATGAGCCTCGTAGATGATACTGAAACGGAGCGGATAGTCCAGCGGCTGGTCGCCTTGCCAGTCAAAGTCGTCATCGACGACGATGCCGCGGGGCATACGCTCGAGGTTTTCGGTATAGTTGTACGAGAGGTCGCCTGCGGCATCATTCTCTTTGTAAGCAAGGCAGTCGCTAAAATCCCAGTGAGCGCTGTCGCTGAGCGCCTTTGCGTAGGGGTCAAGCAGGGCGCAGTTCGCGTTATAGCGGAAGCCGACTTCCGGCTTATAGAGCCCGTCGACGCGGTAATTGTAGCATGCGCCCGCCTTTAAGCCGAGAATGCGGCAGTGCCAGAGGTCGCCTGTCCGGTGCTGTTTGGCGGAAAGGCTGATTTCCTCACGCGCCGCTTTCGGCTCGGCGCTTTCGAAGAGCACCAGCCGTATAGACTTCGCATTCCGCGAAAAAATCGAAAAATTAACGCCGTCCGCGTCAACGCTCGCACCCAAAGGCAGGGGTTTCCCCGCGCCAACCACAAAATTTCCAAAAACCATAGGGCTTCAGTATGACTGATAAATGCCTTTTAGTTAAGACCGCCACAGGCGGTTTCTACCCATGCGAAGGGCGCTCGCAGTCGAAACTACCTAAGCAGGTTTATTGCTAGCTTCAGCAACTCCCGCACTTGAGCTGGTGCCCCGCGAATATAATCGCGGGGACGGGCACCGGTCCATGGCGAGTGCGTTAAGAATTTGTCCACAGATGGCCACAGATACACACAGATTTTCACTCCGCATGAATTTGCGATTTCATCGCGTTATTTGCAGACTTTTTTCTGCATCAATCCGCAAAATCTGCTGATTTTCTTGATTTTTCTATTTTAATGCGCTCGCCCCTGGGCATCGGTCACGCTGTGATTGGCGAAAAGCGCGGGGGATGCTATACTGGCAAAAATCATTTGGGAGAATTATTTGCCGCGCTGAGTTAATCAGTGTGCCCTGAGGGGAGGGATAAGGAGGGCGACTAGATGGAATATCCGTTTATATTCGGCACTGCCGGGCATATTGACCACGGCAAAACAGCGCTTGTGCGGGCGATGACGGGCGTTGACTGCGATCGGCTCGAAGAAGAAAAGCGCCGCGGCATCACCATTGAACTCGGTTTTGCTCCGTTGACGCTGGCGAGCGGCAAGACGCTGAGCATCATCGATGTGCCAGGACACGAGCGTTTTATCAGGCAGATGGCGGCGGGGGCTGCCGGCATGGATGCGGCGATGCTCGTGATAGCGGCGAGCGAGGGAGTTATGCCGCAGACGCGGGAGCACCTCGACATACTCGATATACTCGGTGTCAAGTTCGGACTCGTCGCGCTCACCAAGAAAGATTTGGTTGATGAGGAAACCCTCGAACTTGCGACGGCGGAAGCGCTCGAAGTAATTCGGGGCACTTGCCTTGAGGGCGCGCCGATCATTCCTGTTTCATCTCTTACCGGCGAAGGCGTTCCCCGCATTGTGGAAGCCATTGAGGAGATAATCGACAAGATACCTCCGAGGAAGAGTTTTGGCGCGTTCTTCCTCCCCATTGACCGCGTCTTCAGCAAGAAGGGTTTTGGGAGCGTGGTAACCGGCACCTCGTATCAGGGGAGCATTGCTGAAGGCGATGAGGTCGATATCATGCCTTCGGGGCTTGCCGGGAAGGTGCGCTCGCTTCAGACGCATGGGGAAAAAACGAGCGCAGTCATGGCGGGGCAGCGGGTTGCGATAAACCTCTCCGCCGTGTCCTGCGAGCAGCTTGAGCGGGGGGATGCCGTCTGCGCGAAGGGGGCTTTTACCGCCACCTCCTGCATGAACGCATCGCTCCATGTGCTGCCCTCTGCGAAAGCAGGCATCGCTCACTGGCAGCGGGTGCGCCTCCATGTGGGCACGGCGGATGTGGTCGCGCGGATTGTGCTCCTCAGTTCTGCCTCGCCTTTGGTTCGGGCGCCGCTGATTAATGAACCACGAATGTCGGGGGAACAGGGAACAGGGAACGGGGAACAGGGTTTTGCTTCGGATTATGCTCATATTACAGGGAATACGCTGATAAATCAAAGTAAAATCTTACCCGTTCCCCATCATTCGGGGTTAAAAGGTGTCTGTGGCGCCGGAGTGCAGCTTTTGACGGAATTGCCTGTCACGGTGACGGCGGGGCAGCGCTTTGTGATTCGTTCTTATAGCCCGCTGGTGACCATAGGCGGCGGGCGGATTATGCTGCCTAACGCCGAACGAGCGAAGGGCAAAGCCGACCGTGAAGCAAAAGCCTCCATAATTGAGGAGCTTGCAACTGACTTCGGTCCCGTCCCGTTGCTTGCCGCAATCGTCCGCGATAAAGGCGTGCTCGGTGTTTCGGGGCTCTTCGCGCTCTCCCAGATGGAAAGAAAAGTCTTCGACGAGCATCTCGAGCAGCTCTCTGCCGCGCCGGAAAAGGCGGGGCTTTTGGAGTTTTTTGGCGCGTCGCGGAATTTCATCAGCGCAGATGCGTTTGAGGCGGCGCTCCGTGCTGTGCTGCGCCTACTCAAAACCTTTCACGCAAAGTATCCTGAACGGGCGGGGCTTGCGCCTGAGAATCTTTTACCTGCGCTGGACAGCATTCACGGGGCGCAGAAAATTGCGCTCGGCGATTTCAAGGACATCTTAAGCCTCATGGCGGCGCGGGGCGGCATAGCGCCCGTTGAGGTGCAGGGGAAAACCTGCTACCGTGCGGCGGGGCAGAAGCAGACTGTTGATAAAAAACTCTTGGAGCTTGCTGGGCGGATAAAGCAAGAGGGGGAGGCAGCCGGCTTCAACCTTGTGAAACTACCGGAACTTGAAGCAATCGTGGGCGCCTCCCCCGCCGACATGAAGCGTGCGATAAAGTATTTGCAGGAAAACGAAAGTTTGAGGGTTTTGGACGGCGGGCTCATCCTTCCCCTGAAGACGCGGGAAGCGCTGCTTGCCGTGCTCACTTCGCTGGAGGGCGATATCACCGTTGCCGCGTTGCGCGATGCCCTCGGCGTGAATCGCAAACTGAGCCTTTCTATGCTTGATTTCCTAGACGCGCAAGGCTTGACGAAGCGGGATGGGGATAAGAGGATACTGAGCTAAGCCTGTGCGCCGCCCTCTATGTGAGGAGGATAATAGGTGAGGAGGGGGGAGCCCCCCCCTACGCGCGCACGTTGTTGCGCGCTACCCCTCCAGCGGGGGAGTGCCCCCGCAACGCCCCCCTTGCCTACTCGACTACTCACTAATCACTCTGTTTTGTGATTCGCACATAGCCGCTGTCGCGGTGTCCTGTTTCGTCAACGCCGGTGGGGGAGAGGAATACTACGTTGCCCGCATAGAGGACGGGGTTGCTAACGGTGATGCCGCTTAGGGCGTCGAAGTTATCGGTGTTGTTACAGCCATTGAAACCTTTGACGAAGCCTGAGCCGCCGCCACCGGGGTTTGCGATACTTGCATCCGCACCGCCGCCCCAGTAGCCGCCGCCGCCGCCTGAACCGCCGTAGCGTTGCGGATATTCGGTGCCGGTCCTGATGCTGGTATATCCCACAGCGCCTATTCCGAAGGAGCCGACACCTGCCGTGCCGGGGTTTGCCGGTGCGCTTTGTCCTGCGGTGGCGTATCTTCCACCGGTTAAGCCTCCGCCGACTCCCGGTGCCGCCGAGCGCGTACTTTTACCACCGCCGCCGCCTGCAACAATGAAGCGGGAAGCGAGACTGTCCGCTTCATTCCATGCGCCGCCTACGAGCCGCACATCGCTGGCACCGCCGCCGCCCGACCCGCCATAGCCGGAGCCATTTCTGGCTCCGCCCTTGCCGCCGCCGTTCCAGCCGCCCGCGCCGCCACTGTTTGTATGGACAGCGCCTGCGCCGCCTACATACACATACAACGTTTGATTGAGGGTGAGCGTTACTACGCCTTCAGCATAGCCGCCGGCACCGCCCAAAATATTGTTATAAATGCCGCCGCGTGCGCCCCAGACTTGTATCTTGTAAGTGCCGGCTACGGTGGCGGTAAATGTTTGCATAGCGGCGACCGGTAGGAAGTTTGTGCCTTGCGCCGCAATCAGGACTGAGTTGCTATCCGGCGTCAGAGTTACGCCTGCTTCGTCCATGCTTGCGTTCGCGGTATACTGCCACATTCCTGTCGTGTGGGTAAAGGTAAGGGAGAAACCCGTGCTTTGCCCGACATATTTTTCGGGGACATCGCCGATGTTCCACGTGCCGCCGCCGTCCTCGGCATAGAATGTCGTGCCGTCGAGGGTAATGGTAAGCGCGTCGACGACCACCGAGCCTGAATAGTTGCTCATGTCCACGGTTACGGGGATTTCGGCTTTCCGCCCGTAGACATCAAGGTCTATTGCGACCTCGAGCGGTCCCGATGCGGGGATGGTTTCCGCGCCGCTGTAGGCGCCGCTGCCGGAAGCGATGCCCGTCCATGCAAGGGCGACGCTGACGGAGACTTCTTCGCCGACCGTGCCTTCCACGCCGCTGACAATCCATGCGCCGCCGGAAGCTGCGGCGCTATAGTCAGCTTCGTCTATCGAAACGCCTGACGCCGGTATCGTGTAGACTGAGGCGCCGCCTGTCATCGTGATTTCGATATTGTAACTGAAAGGGCTGACGTTCACCGTTAGCGCCGCGCTGCCCTTGATTATCGCGCTGTCCGCCGCGATGGACACGGGGTAGCTGGGGGACGCCGCTGTCGTGTTGGCGGCAAAGCTGATGCTTACCGTTACAACGTCGTCTGCCACACTCACAGCAGAAATAGCGGCGCCGCTTGTTACCGCAAAGTCGGCATCGCTTAAGCTGAGTCCGCTTGCGCCGGTGAAGGTAAGGTCAGCCGTGGTAGATGCCGCCGCAACATCGGCTCCCGCCCCTGCATTGAGGGTGATGCGGGTTGCTTGGGTGATGCCGACCGTCGCTGCGCCCTTGATTGTCGGGCTGCCCGCCGCGATGGACACGCTGTAGCTTTTGTCCGCATCGGTCATGTTGGCGGCAAAGCTCACCGTTACCGTTGCGACATCGTCTGCCACGTCCACGTCGGAAATTGTGCCGCCAGCCGTTACCGCAAAGTCGGCGGCGCTTAAGCCCAGCCCTATTGCGCCGATGAAGGTAAGGTCAGCCGTGGTGTCCGCCGCCGCAACGACGGCGCCCATTCCGGCGCTCAGCGTTCTGCGGGTGTCGGAATCCGCCGCCTCTTGGGTTAGCGCTACGGCGGCGATCCCCTTGATTGTCGGGCTATCCGCCGCTATGGACACGGTGTAGGTCTGGATTGAGGTGGAAAGGTTTTCGGGAAAGCTCAAGCTTATTGTTACGCTGCCGTCGGACACGAGCACACTGGAAATAACGGCGCCGTTATTTACCGCAAAGTCGGCGGCGCTTAGGGTGAGTCCTTCGGCGCCGGTGAAAGTTACCTCAGCCGTGGTGCTTGCGGCAGGCACGGTTACCGGCGGTCCGGCGCTGAGTGCCGTGCGCGTGTCGGGCGCCGGCGCGAGAGACCACGGACGCTTCGTCGGCGTAAGCCCCGGCTGGTTGATTGTTACCTGCACAGTCCCGCCATGCTCCGGCACATGAATGACCGTGAGTGTGTAAAGAGCCTCTGCCAATTTGACCGCCTTGGTCGCTTTTAAGCGCGGCGTTTCATCGGGATTGCCCGGCTCAAACGTGATAAGCGTGGCTAAAACGTCCTCACTCGGATCGCCTTCCAGAGCCGCAAGCGGCTTGCTAAAGTCCAGAACGAGCTCCGCCGTCCACAGGTCGCCGATCAAGACCGGTGCGCGCGGTAGCAAACGAAGCCACAGCGTTTCGGCGCTTCCCGCCAGACCCGATGTGTCCGCAATCGCATTGCAGGCGGCGAGCGTAAGCACCGAAAGCGTTGTGACAAGTAACCGAAATTTAGTTGCGTTTTTCATTTTGCACACTCCTTCACAGCTCGTTGCTATGCCCTCATTCATTATATTATAAAACGAGAAGGTTTGTTTTGTCAAGTTTACGCTCAGCACTCGGGTGCACTTCAAAATTCGTGGTAAATCAGGTAGGCGCTATGGAAATCTCCAGTATAAGGAGGGGGAAGTCTCCCCCTACGGGCGCACTGCGTTGCGCCCTACCCCTTCTGCGGGGCGCCGCCCCGCAACGCCCCGCTGGGGGGGCGAGGTGCCCCCCCAGACCCCCCGTTAGCATTTTAGCTATCACTTTAGAATTTACCCCGAAAAATAAATTGCACCCTGTTTCCGTTTTGTTCATGCCCCCCGCGCTTCTTCCCTTGCAGACTGGCAGGCTTTACTCCCTTGGAATGTGAAATGTTGAGGGGAAGGCTTTCTCGGTCGGCGCACGCGCCGCCATGCTCCTTGCCGCGCGCTCTACTGGAGGGACTTTGCCGAAGACAGCCCCAAACCTGCTTAGGCAGTTTGGACTGCGAACGCCCTTTGCATGTGCTTAAAGTGCCTGCGGCACCCTGCTTACGCTGTTTGGACTGCGAACGCCCTTTGCATGGGGGGAAGGCTTTCTCAGGTACGCAGCACGCGCCGCCATACTCGTTGCCGCGCGCTTCTCCGTAAGCCGCTTGCCGAAGACAGCCCCAAACCTGCTTACGCTGTTTGGACTGCGAACGCCATTATCTAGGGTATGAAACTGCCTCAGGCAGACGTATTTCGCCTATGGCGGCTATGTTGACGTCTTGGACGATTTCGCGGACGGATAGGACGACGAGTTCGGGGACTTCGCGTTCGGCGGATTGTTTTACCAGCGCGCGCGCGCCTTCGGAGCAGAGGACGACCGGCGGCACCCAGCCCTGTTCTTTCATCACGACGATCGAGCGGGAAAGCGCCTGTATCCACTGCGCATAGAGGGCGGGTTCCATCGCGGCGACGGCGCCGGAGCTCGTCTGGACGCCGCTGTCGATGATTTTTTGCTCGAGGCTGTGTTCAATCGTCAAGCAGTGGAGCGCGTGCTTGTCGTCGGCATATTGGAGGCATATCTGCCTGCCAAGCGCCTGCCGCGCCTTTTCGACGAGAAACTGAATCGGATTGCCGAGCGTCTTTTTGGCGACCTCCGCATAATCCGCGCAGGCTTCGAGAATCGTTACCATGTTGCGGATGGAAACCTCCTCGTGCAGCAAGCCTTGCAACACCTTCTGAATATCGCCGAGCGTCAGGCGGGGCGCGCCGTTCGGCACAGCCGAGCTGAGCGCCTCCTCGACCACCGCGGGGTATTCCGTCTTCAGCGTGTCGAGAATCTTCTGCGTCTCCTGCCGCCCCAGCAGCTCCGAAGCGTGATGTTTGATGATTTCGGAGAGATGCGTGGCGATGATTGAGGGAGGGTCGACCACCGTGTAGCCAGCCCGCTCAGCCTCGTCCCGGTATTCCTCGCTCACCCAGATTGCCGGCAAGCCGAAAGTCGGGTCGACGGTGCGCTCGCCGGGAATGTCCTCCCGCGCCGCGCCGCCCGGATTGATGCAGAGGTAGTAGCTCATGCGGATTTTGCCCCGCCCGACTTCGACGCCTTTGATTTTGAAGCAGTATTCCGAGGGGTCCAGCGCCATGTTGTCGATGATTCGCACGCGGGGGATGACGAGCCCCAGTTCGAGCGCCGATTCGCGGCGGAGGTGCTGCACCCGTTCGAGCAGCTCGGCGCCCTTATCCTTGTCGACCAGCGGGATGAGCCCGTAGCCCAGTTCGAGCGAGAGCGGGTCGAGGGGGACTATCGGAGACAGGTCGCCGGAATCTTCTTTTTTCTGTTCGATAGCGCCGCCTGAGCCGCCTGCGGCGGCTTTGCGCTTGAGGTCCCTGCCCAGCCGGAACGCGGTGAAGGCGAGGAGGAGCGCCATGGGGACGAGCACATACCAGGGGAAGCCGGGGATGAAGGCTAAGACGAGCAGCACCGCCGCGCCTATCCAGTATATCTGCGGGTGCTTGGAGAATTCGTCGCTAATATCTTCGGCAAAGGTGCCGGTGGCAACCGAGCGCGTTACGATGATGCCCGTTGCCGTCGAAATTAAGAGGGCGGGAAACTGGCTGAGGAGCCCGTCACCAATCGAGAACGAAATGTAGGTGCTGAGCGCCTGCGAGAACGGCTCGCCGTGGAGCGCCACCCCAACGATGATGCCGGCGACGACATTCACCACCGTGATGAATATGCCGATTTTCACGTTACCCGAAATAAACTTGCTCGCGCCGTCCATTGCGCCGTAAAAGTTTTTTTCGCGCTCGATCTCTTCTTTGCGCCGCTTCATTTCGTCCGCGTTGATCGCGCCGGAATTAAACTCAGCTTCGATAGCCATCTGCTTCTGGGGCATCGCGTCCAACGTAAAACGCGCCGC
>JAITNZ010000104.1 GCA_031290205.1 Spirochaetaceae bacterium | reverse complement strand
CAGTCTTGCCCTTGTTTATAGAATGTCTTTTGTTGTGTGGGGGTTTTATTCCCTGCCCCCCCCCCCCCCCATTAGAGAAATTGCTCCGCCGATAAAAAGCTTGAAGGATGTCCCGAGTAGTAAGCGCGCAAAAAAAGCTTACGCCTGTTCCTTAATATAGGCGACGATTTTGACATCTTCGCCTTTGATGTGCGAGATGAGCCAGCCGCCGATTTTTTTCTTGACCGCCTCGGTAAGCTCTTCGGTTGCGCCCTTCATAATCAGCTCGTGTGAAAAGCCGCGCACCAGTGCTTTGAACTCTTCGTGTAGTTTGTGGTGGGCAGGATGTCCCGGATATTTGAACTTCTTCTGAATCTCTTCTTCCTCGAAAAAATGTTTGATCGTGTAGTCATTGAGGAAGTCAAGCGATTTTTTGAGTTCATCCTGCCCTTTCCCCTGCTGGATGGCGGCGAGCAGCCCGTTTACTTTGGCAAAAAGCTCCTTGTGCTGCTCGTCAATCAGCGGATAATGCACGGCAAAACTATCATCCCAATAGTATTGGAAAATCTCGGGGCTTGCCGCCGCCTGCTTCACTTCCGGCACGCCCTCATCAGTCTTAAAGTGAGTGACTTCTGTAACCAGAATAGCAATATTTTCTTTGTTGCGCGCACTCATCGTGTTGACATTGCTGAGCGCCGTATTGATCTGGTCGGCGCCTTTTTCCATCTCGAACATACCATTGCTAATCTCGGTGGAAAGCGACTCCAGATTGACGCACTCGCCACTCATCCGCTTGCCGGCATCGAGCATGGATGCGGCGCCGGTTTTAACCTGCAACGTGATTTCCTGAACGGCGCTGACCGCCTCCATCACCTGCTTGCTCCCCTCACCCTGCTCCTCCATCGCCCCCCTGATGCGCTCTTCCTCCTCGGCAACCGTGCGGACGCCATTTTCAATCGCCGTAAACTTTTCCCGCACATTATCCGTCGAGGAGCGTATCGTTTGTATTGACGCGGCTATTTTTTTAAGGGTCGTCGAAATCGTTTTCGATTGCTCTGATGAGGACTCGGCTAGTTTGCGGATTTCATCGGCAACGACGGCAAAGCCCTTGCCCGCCTCGCCGGCATGCGCCGCCTCTATCGCCGCATTCATCGAAAGCAGATTCGTCTGGCTGGCTATACTCTGCATCAGCGTGTTAATCTGCAGCAGATTTTCCGATTCCTCCGCAATATCCTTGATATTCTCTACGACTTGCACCAAACCGCTGTGCCCTTGCTCCGAAGCATCCGCCAAAATGCTCATGTTTTCCGCATTTTTCACGAGAGTCCGCGTAACTTCCTCTATATTCGCCAGCATCTCCTCGACAGCCGACGATGATTTTTCCACACTTGCCGTCTGCGTCTCAATCTGAGCATACAGCGCGCTCAAGCCACAACTCATCTCGCCTGCCGTCGCACTATTGCGCGCAAGCAATTCATTTTGAGAAGAAGCCTGCCCATTGATGCTCCGTATATTGGATGTAATCTGCTGGACCACCGCCGCAGTCTGCGTCATGTTCACGGAAAGATCGCCGCCAATGCCGTCCAGCATCGCGGTCTGCCGCTTGATGCCCAAAACAAATGCACAAATCTTTTCCATTGCAAGATTACAATACCGCGTAAGCTCAGCCGTCTCGTCCTCGCTCCCATGCGCACGCTTTATTGGAATCGTGATGCGGCGCGTCAAGTCGCCTTCCTCCATCGCAATGCCTTTTAAGGCGCTGGATACCCCGACTATCGGCTTGGCAAGCGCCCAGCCGAAAAGAAAAGCCGCCCCAACACTCAACAGGATGAGGGCAAGCGCCCCCATGACAAGCACGCCTGACGCGTGGTTCAGGGCGAGAAATCCAATGGAAGCCGTTACAAGCAGAACTACAATTCCTATAAAGATGGAAACCCGCAGTGATAGTTTCATAATCTTTCCCCAATACGCACAGGCGGTTCCAGCCCTTGCCTTCACTAGGAAAAGGGCGATGAGGTCTGTGGCACATCAACGCCGGAGCGTTAGACTTTTCGTGTTATATAATCGTTTCTGAGGCACCGGGCGCAGATTTTAAGCGTAACCGTAGTCCCTTCAAGCTCGGTCTTAATTTTTTTAAGATTAGGCTTCCAGACGCGGCGGGTCTTGTTGTGCGCGTGGCTGACTTTGTTACCGCTTACGGGACCCTTGCCGCAAATATCGCAGGTTCGTGACATAATCCTTCCTTCCTTGTAAAAAAACCTTACCAGAAAAGAAAAAAACTGTCAATACCTTCAGCACCTCCCGGGTGCACTTCCAAATTCGTGGTACATTGGGAGTGGGGAGTAGGTGAAGAGGGGGAAGTATCCCCCTACGCGCGCACGTTGTTGCGCGCTACCCTCTCTGCGGGGGAGTGCCCCCGCAACGCCCCCCTCGGCTAAGCGCAAGTTTTCTGTCGGACAGTAAGCCCAATGTTTTTTCGACTTCGCGGTAAAAAAAACTTCGTAAATAAGAATTTCTGCTTGACGTAATCCCCAATTAGATGTAACTTATTCCTTGCAAGAATTATGAGGTGCATGATGACTCCAACGAGTAGAAAAATACTCATTTTGACGGCTTGTGCCGTGTTGATCCCGTTTTGCGCGCAGGCGGATGTTCCGGCGGATGTGAAAAATGCTTTTGAAAAGGCGGGTTTGCCCTTGATAAAGGAGGCGCGTCTGTCGCCCGATTGGACGCTGGGGACGCTGGACGGTAAAACCATCCGGCTAAGCCAGTTGCAGGGGAAAATTGTTTTTCTTAATTTTTGGGCAACCTGGTGTCCGCCGTGCCGCGCCGAGATGCCGTCGATTGAGGCGCTCTATCAGCGTTTTAAGGACAAAGGCATCGAGTTTTTTGCGGTAGACATTGCGGAAAACGCGAAGACGGTGCAAAAAATCGTCCAAGCTCAAAAGTTACATTTCCCCGTCTTGCTCGACAGCAGCGGGAGTGTGGGCGGCGATTACAATATTCAAGCGATACCGGTAACGGTTATCGTTGACAGAGACGGCAAAATGATTCTTTCGTCGGTCGGCGCCAGAAGCTGGAACAGCCCCGCGATAATTGCGGCGTTTGAGACGCTGGCGGCACATGGACGCTAATCTTTCGATTGTCAGCGCTTTTGTTGCCGGAATATTATCGTTTGTTTCGCCATGCGTCCTCCCGCTCATCTCGAGTTATTTAGTATTTATTGGCGGCAATAGCCCGCCTGCAAAACGCAATCTAATTGTATCAACATTATTTTTTATATTCGGATTCAGTATCGTATTTATCGCATTGAGTATAGTCGTCTATGGTTTTATGTTTTTCCTCGGCGGCATAACAAAACTACTCAACATCATTGCGGGTGCGTTCGTCGTCCTCCTCGGCGTAAACACCCTGTTTAATTTTATCCCCTTCCTCAAATATGATGACTCCGGCGAGCGCTGCGATACCTGTATGCCGGAACACTCAATTCTTGCGGCGAAAAAGAATTCGATAGTGCACCCCGCACGGCGCCCCAAGGGGGTTTGGGGGGCATTAATTGTGGGTATCGCATTCGGTATAGGATGGACGCCCTGTGTCGGCGTCATCCTCGGGAGCATTTTGGTGATGGCAAGCCAGAGCGGGAAAATGGCGCTCTCCGTCGTATATCTTGTCGTCTATTCCGCAGGATTGGGAGTTCCGTTCCTCATCACAAGTTTCCTCTGGGGTGCGCTTATCGAATCAGGAGCAAAACTCAAACATTTTTTATCTGTTGTCCGAATAATAAGCGGCATATTTCTTATAGCGATAGGAGTGGTTATTATTTTTGGACGCTATTCGCTGCTCACTTCTTTTTTGCAGACCGGTATTGATTATATTTCAGGCATCTGAGCCGCGCACTTCACCGACGGGCGAAACTGCACCACATAGCCGGGGGGGCGTTGCGGGGGCACTCCCCCGCAGAGGGGGTAGCGACAGACCGCGCAGCGGGCTGGCGCGTAGGGGGAGACTTCCCCCTCCTCCCCTTCTCTTCTATTTCTATTATTCCCTTATTTACCCCCTTTATCGAAAAGCCCTCACCGCTTGTGCTGTGGGGGATGATCCTAAACGTAGCGGGCGGCGCACTGGTTCACCTAAATGTCCGAATTGCACCTCGCGCTGCCCCTTCACGATAATGTCGCTGTGCTGTTCATACTGTTCAACACTCGGAACATCCTGCCTCCCAAAATTACTCTCCGCGTTTCCACGACATACATCGTCTTTAAGCATCCTTATCAATTCAGGATGTTCCTCAATATACCTGAAGATGCAAAAACAGACTGCTATCATTTGGCGCACTGCGTTTTAGGCAGAATCGATTACCTGCTTTCGTGGAATTGTCGGCATTTGGGACTGGAGTCTCGCGAAAAAATACGCTATTATAACGATGACAACAAGTTATGAACACCGTTTTTGGTGACTCCGGAACATTTTACGACTATATAGGAGACAATATGGGATACCCTGATCCGATTTTAGAAGAAGTCCGTTGGCTGAAAGCGGACTTGTTAAGGCACTATGGCGGCATAGAAGGCTTGCATAAACATCAGGAAGAAGAACAAGCTCGCCTTGAAAAAGAGGGCTTTAAGTTTGTTACTCACGCAGAAGTGCGGGCAAGAAAGGAAAGTCAACAAAATGTGCTTTTTTCGCCCCAGTCCGTCCGTCCGTAATGCCTCATAATAAAATGTAACTTTCGAGGTGGATGCCTCATAATTAAAAATGTAACTATGAGACCTCCTAAGAATTAGGGACAGAAGGCTGTAAATATTTCTGTCCGTTAAT
>JAITNZ010000056.1 GCA_031290205.1 Spirochaetaceae bacterium | reverse complement strand
CATAACTATAAGGTATCAAAAAACCGCAATGCATTCAAGCCACCTTCAGCGCCTCGGGTGCACTTCCAAATTCTGGGTAAATCGGCGGTGCTATGGTAGTAATCCAGTAGAGGAGGGGGAAGTCTCCCCCTACGGGCGCACTGCGTTGCGCCCTACCCCCTCTGCGGGGCGCCGCCCCGCAACGCCCCGCAACGCCCCGCAACGCCCCGCAACCCCCCGTTAGCATTATAGGTATCACTTTAGAATTTACGCCGAAAAATAAATTGCACCCGCAAGTTGGCGGATGGGAAACTGCTCGCCGGCGCGTGGATGTCCCCGGATACGATGATGATGAGCGGCGTTAGCCGCACCCATGACCGAATATTTCTTGAATTGGCTGCTCAGCTCCACACGTTTTTGAAGGGTAAAACCTGGCAATTGTTTCCCGGGTCTTTTGCAGTGCGGCTTTCCCCCAAAAAAGGCAACATCGATGATACGTTCTTTTTCTGGATATTTTTGTTGTCTGCGATACATCAAAAATCACCGAGCGGGGGGCTTTACATAATCACAATATTCGGTATACAATAAATCATGATTCGAACGAGATATGCAAAAATCAGTGCATTAGGCGCTCCCATGCCCCGCCTTCACTACGGAAAAGGCGTTTTCCCCCTGTTCCCCGTTCCCTGTTCCCTGTTCCCTTAATACCTTTCTTACATCACCTCGAAAATGGCAGCTGGATAGACAGCAAAGGAATATTTTATGAAAAATAAAAATACACAATTCACCATCGGCAGTTTTTTGCCCAACAGTATGCTCCTCAGCTTACTCATCACACTGGCTTTCGCCGGTGCGTTTGCCTCTTGCAACGCGATTGCCGATACATCAGGGCTGAATCTGACACCCGAGACAGTGTGGATCAGTCTGACGCCGACGGCGCCGGTCTTCGACGATAACGGGGTGGGGACAGCGAAACTCGTGCTCGACTTGAGCAAGGAGATTGCCGGCTTAACGGATAATCTGAACGCGGACGCTTTAGCCAACATATTCTCGTTTTACTATAAGTATCCCAGTGAGGCAACGCCGCGCATCACGGCGGCTGCAGTTAAAAAATCGGAGCCGGCGATATACACGCTCACGGTGTCAAACGTCCCCTATGATGAGGAAGGCTTCGCGTTGGTAACTATCAGCGCACCGGGTGTTACGCCTCCGACTCGCCCCTGGGCGCTGAATGGGTCTATAATACCCGACCCGATGCTCTTGTCCTTCACTTTTGAGGCGGGTAGAAATGCGCTTCCTGCGGATGCCATTGGCGTCATCGACGAGCGCGCCAAAACTGTTAGCGTTATCGTGCCTGACGGGACGGAACGCAATGGGCTTATCCCCCACATCACGCATAACGGAAAGACCATCACGCCGGAAAATGAGAGAGCCCAGGATTTTACCAATGCGGTAATCTATACGGTAAAGGCGCTCGGCGGCGCCGAAGCGGTATATCGAGTAAGGGTGTTTACAAAATGGACGCACTTTACCTACAACGAAACGGCGTACCGTCCAAGAAGAGGCAGTATGAACCCGGGAAACAGCGCAACCTTGTTGGCTGACACCACGATGCCGAGCGCAACATACGACTCTGAAGGTGACATCATCGTCAGTATGGGAGACTTCCCGGCATGGGCGGCGGACGGTATGACGGCGGATGATAGGTTGGCGCTCTTCTGCGATGTCGGTCCGGTCGGCAGCTTCACCATTGACGGCAAGGAATACCCTGCAATGTTTATCTACAGCATAGCATGGGGGAGCGATGTGGAGGGCGCCGGCACTCGCAGTCTCGATAATAATTTCATGTCTAACTTCTACGGGCTGGCGTCACTTGACTTGTATCCACTGTCAAACTTTAGCACTATCGGGCAGGGTTTTCTGTTGAGTTGTTCCAGCCTGACGGCGCTTGACCTGACCCCGCTGTCGAGCACTACTACGTTCGGCACCGGCTTCCTTTTTAGTTGCACACTGATGGCTTCCGTCAACATGGGCAGCATCAGCTACCTCAACATTGAGAGCGAAGGTTCCTTCAGTCTTTTCAATAGTGCGCTATGCACCGTTACCGTGCAAGGGACCCCGCAGAATTGGACAGACCGTTTTACCGAAGTGAACGGCGATCTGGTATTTGCGAACACACAATAAAAAATCCCCGCAGCAAGCTGCGGGGTATTAAACCCCACTGCGAATAAAACTATATTGAAAGTCCGCATAACAAGAGTTGCGAGAGGAGGGAACTATGCTTGAAATAAACGGTAAATATAATAGCGCGAAGGTTTTTACTGACAGCCTCGACGATTATTCGCGGGAACAGATAAAGACGCTCTGCGATCAGTCTTTTACGGCGGGAAGCACGATACGCCTGATGCCGGATGTTCACGCCGGAGCGGGTTGCACCATCGGCACGACTATGACGATACACGACAAAATTGTGCCGAACCTTGTGGGCGTTGACATCGGTTGTGGTATGGAGACGCTGATAATTCCGGCGAATAGCGCCGCCGCGCGGGATTTTGATCCGGTGCGGCTTGACGCGATTATTCACGCGAAAATCCCCAGTGGAAGGGATATACGCGATGATGTTCACGCGCTTAGCGCTAAAATTGCTTTTGATAAAATTCGCTGTCCCAGGATAAATCTGTCCAGGGCGCAAAAGAGCGTTGGTACGCTTGGCGGCGGGAATCATTTTATCGAGGCGGACCGCGACGGCGGCGGGAATCTGTATATCGTTATTCATTCGGGAAGCCGACATTTGGGAACCGAGATTGCCGAGTATTATCAGACGGAAGCGTGGGCGCAGCTTAATCAGAACCGGAAGGATGATATTGCGGAAAAAATCGCGGCTTTTAAGGCGGCGGGGCGGCAACAAGAAATACAAAGCCTTATCGCGGAAATAAAGGCGCAAGTTATTGTTGATATACCGCAAGACCTCGCCTATGTTTCAGGCGAGTTGTTTGACGATTACATCAACGATATGCAAATTGTCCAATTTTTTGCGGCGCTTAATCGCAAAGCGATGATGGCTGAAATCCTCACCGCGTTAGCAATACCGGATGACGCGCTTGCCGAACGATTTACTACGATTCACAATTATATTGCCATTGCAGACGCCGCCAGCAGCGGCAGCATGATATTACGAAAAGGCGCGGTATCCGCGAGATCTGGCGAGAAGATACTTATCCCGATAAATATGCGCGACGGCAGTCTTGTCTGTGAAGGGCTTGGCAACCGCGACTGGAATTACTCCGCGCCACATGGCGCCGGTCGCGTGATGAGTCGGACGAAAGCGTTTGCGACGCTCTCGCTGGATGAGTACCAGAAAACCATGTCCGGTATTTATTCCACATCGGTAAATCAAGCGACCCTCGACGAAAGCCCTATGGCATATAAAAACATGGACGAGATAGTCGCCAACATCGCGCCCACCGCCCGTATTTTGAACATCATCAAACCGGTATACAATTACAAAGCGGCGGAGTAAGTCCATGAACGCTAAAATTACGCAAACTATTTTACTATTTTAGCAATGCTTGACGTTGTCGAAAAAGATCATGGTGTCAGGATTTTATACGCGCTGGGGTCCGGCTTGCGGGCGGGCTTGAGCATCGCCTCAAGCTCGGTAATGTCGCGTCCCTGAAATGACTTGGGTATGCGTCCAGATTTCGAATAAGCCGGACATCATCAGTCGTCCAATAGGTGTATGCTAGTTCCATAAGCGTCTTTTCTGGGCATTACTTCTTCAAAATCATTCTAGGGGGGCGAAGTAGCCGGAGTCGTCGCGACCGGAGCGTTCGAGGAGGTGTACCTCGGCGGAGATGGGGAGGTAGGAGCGTCCGAAGTTGCTTGGCATGCCGGTGGTGAACGAGTAGAGGTAGGTGCCTGCCGGCATACGCGTAAGGGTTTTGATCTCGGCGCCTATACCTGCTGGGCGGTAGAGGTGGAGCGTTTTGCCGCCGGTTTCGCCGCAGAGATATTCGATTTCCGGGGAGGCTTCGTTTCCGCCGATTAAGACGCAGTAAAACGAGATGCCGTTGTTGGCGAGGTAGGAAGCGAGCTCGGAGAGGCTGTATTGTTCGAAGGCTTCGCCGCCGAGTTCGCCGGAACTGATGAAGAGAAGGGCGCGTTTTTTTGCGCGGGGGAGCAGATCGGTGGCGGCGAGCCGGAGACCTAAGTCAAAACGCCAGCGCGCCGTCCATGTGCCTGAGGCACTGCCTGAAGCCCCGCCGCCCGAAGAGCCCGAGGCTAACACCGCAAGCGAGTTTGGTCTGTTGGTATCGAAGCGTTCGAGGACGGGGAGCGCGCCTGCCGACACTATTGACGCGAGATTTCCGCCCGACTCTTGGAGCGCACGGTTGATGTCGCCGAGGGCGGCGGCAATATCGGTAGCTCTAGACTGGGTGCGCTCGGAGCGTTCGATTAGCACTGCGATGTCTGCTTGGGAGCCGGCATTGCCTGCGCCGAGGAATTCCGCCGCCGCCGCGGGATAGCCGCGCTCACTTAGAAAAAAATTGGAGCGGTCCAAGCCGATAATCGGGCGTCGGGCAGCATCGTGCACGGAGAGTTCCAGCATGATGTTGGGGAAGCTGCCGGTTACGACGCGCTCGATCTGGACGAACAAGCCGGAAGCGACGTCGTTCAAGGCGGCAAGCACGGTAATTTCGTTTTCGTTAAAATTCGCGGCAAGGATTTCGCCGTTTGCGTCCAGGTCGGCGCCGACGTAGCGGATACGGGAGTTCCCCGATGCGGTAATTTCTTTGACGATGGTAGAATCCGTATCGATGAGGAGCAAGCGCCGCGTGTCGGCGACGAGGAGGCTGCCGTCGGGGAAAAATTTAAGGCTTTCGGGCGCGTTCAAGCCTTCGGAGGTGAGGATTCCGCGGTAAGTCCCGTTGCGGTCGAACATATATATCGTGCGGGCTATGCTATCCGCCGCATAGATGATGCCGTTTTTGTAGGCAATCCCCGTCGGGGAAAGGAAGCCTGGGAAGCCGCCCTCCCGTTTGCCGAAGGCGTTGATGAAGGCGCCGTCGGGGTCGAACTTCGAGATGCGTTTGTTGCCGAATTCGGCGGTATAAAGGTAGCCTTCGTCGTCGATGGCAAGGGCGGCGGGTCCGAGCAACTGTCCTTCGGCAAGCCCTTTCGACCCGATGTAGGAAAGCCAGTCGCCGTTTTCGGACAGCACGCTGATCCTCCCGCCGCGGAATTCAGAGACGAAGAGTTTGCCGTCCAGCCCCCGCACGATGTCGTAGGGGCGGTCGAAGCCCGCAAGCGGTCCCCGCTGTCGCGCGCGGACGATGCCGTTTACGTCGAGGCGGACAAGCTCGTTGCTACCGAACGCCACCGCCCAGTGGGAGCCGTCTTCGCAGGACAGAACTGCCGTCGGCTGGCTGTAAACCGCCACATTTTCGCGCTTACCGGGGAAGAAGCCGGTTTCGACATAGCGGGAAACTTCCCGCATTATGGGGAAAAGGCTGCGGCGGTTGCGGACAAATTCGATACGGCTGTTAATCAGAACCGCTTCCGCCGAGCCGGGGGCATAGCCTTCAAGCGCCGAGCGCCAGGAACTTATCGCGATGTCTTCGAGCCCTGAGCGGTAATACGCTTTGCCGAGCCAGTTCAGAATGAGGGCGTTGCCCGGGCGGTAGGCGAGCGATTGTTCCAGTGCGAGGATTGCCTCGTTAAAGGCAAACCGGTTATACGCCTCCAGCCCGATTCGCAACGATTCCCGCGCGTTCAACGCATCGAAATCGGCGCCGAAGTTGGCATCCTCCTGTGCAAAGAGAGGCGGAGAGAGCAGCAACAAAATGAGCGCCGCCGTCCGCCAAGAAGCGTGCATAACTTACGTCGCCTCGCCGACGAGCGTCTTCATGTGCGCGGATATTTCCCTCTGGCGGGGGGCAATATCCAGCGCGCGGCGCAACCAGGCGCGGGCTTCGGTAATCTCGCCGATTTTGTAGTATGCCCAGCCTATCGAATCCATGTAGGCGGCGTTATTCGGGTGCTTATCCAGCGCCTTTTTGCAGAGTTCGATGCCCCGCTGCACATTCGTGCCCGTTTCGGCAAGAATAAAGCCCAGACAGTTCAGCGCCGTTGGATTATTCGCATCCAATTCCAGCGCCTTCTCGTAGTATTCGATAGCCTGCTCAGTCTCGTTCTGCGCCCAGGCGGCAAAACCCATCATGTTGCTAATCTGAGCAGACTGAAACCCGCTCTTGACGAGGCGTTCAAGCTCAAATTCCGCCATTTTGGGGCGGCGGGTCGTCACATAAATATAGGCGAGGGTCAGCCGGCACTGGCAGGTGCGCAGCGTCCCCGCATTGGCGGAAACCACCTGATCCAAGTAGATAAGCGCATCGTTATAGCGCTCCAGCTTCGTATAGCAAAGCCCCAAATAGTAAGCCAACTCAGTTTTTTGCTCCGTGCTATAATTTTCGGTATCAACAAGCAGAAACGTTTGCAGCGCCGAATCCCAACGCTTCAAGTTAAAAAACCGGACAGCCTCATCGTATTTATTTTTCATTCTGCTCTTTCCTTCAGCATTTCAGGCGTAACCGGATGCAAAAAAATCGCGCTGACCGCCGCCTTTTTCAGCGCCACAAGATTATGGTCGGAGCCCTCTTCAAAATCAGTTTCGACCTCAAAACTCTCGATATTGAGCGTCTTCCAGCCCCCGCCGCTATCCACCGCCGCCAACTGTTCAATATAGTAGCGCCGAGACGGGAAACCCACCTCAACCCCCGAAGTAATTGCGGGAATATTCGGCATATTCACATTGATGAAGACATCGCGCGTCCAGCGGTCGAGCAACTCGTCGAAATGCTCCGCCGCCCAGCGCGCCGCCTCCTCCCAAAAGTAGGGCGCCTCCCCCACCAGCGAAAATGCGATGGCGGGAAAACCGCCCAGAGCCGCCTGCCGCGCCGCCGCCGCCGTCCCCGAATAGATAATATCGGTGCCCAGATTCGCCCCCGCGTTCACCCCTGAAACGACCACGTCCGGCTTAAAAGCAATCCCGCCTGAAACCACCGAGATAACGCAATCAACCGGCGTCCCCCGGCAAATCCAAAAATCCTCGGCATGCTTTTTAACCGCAACCCGCCGCGTAATCGACATAGAATGAGACGTGCCCGACATATCCTGCTCCGGCGCGACCGTCAGCACCTCATGCCCCGCGTTTTTCAGCGCAGCCCCAAGCGCAATGATGCCCGCCGCCTCAAACCCATCATCATTAGTAAGTAAAATTTTCATTGTATAAGGTTCCCCTAGACCAAGTTTACAGGATATGCTAGATTTTATCAAGAAAGCGACACTAGCTCATTTGGATAGAGCAACGGCCTTCTAAGCCGTAGGTGGGCTGTTCGAATCAGCCGTGTCGCAGAACAAAAAGCAATCCCTCTATTCCCTCAATCAGGAAGCAGGGGCTGTACCATGAAGATAAGGGCGCTCCCCCGCGATGCGGGGTCGGGCTATCCGCTCCAATTTTTTACCACGCAAGCGCGGCAAAAAATTCCGCTTCTATCCCTAGCGCGGAAGACAGGCAACGGGCTATTGCAACGGAGTGCCGTAAACACAACGAGCGTTTTTCCCCATCCCCCTCTTGACAAATAATTTGCATCTGTTAGAATACTGAGCATGAAGGTTAGGCATCCCAAAAATTTCATACAAAACAGTGAATTTTTTACAATTTTCACCCTTTTAACAACACTCCCGCTGCTTTTCGGAGTAAAACCCCGTCCGCAAAGCAAAACTCAGCCTATTTCAGTGCCACAGGCACTTTTATGCCTTACCTTCACGGGGAAAAGGACATTCATGGCTCTCCTCCAAGCAAAACCCCGCCCCCGAGGCGAAAACCAGCGGCTCTCGAACAAAAACATTGCTCATTGCTCATTCTTAATTGCTCATTTGCCCCCCCCCCCCCATACGCGGGCGCACTTAAAAAGAACAAACACGGACTTTTTCCCTATAGCAGAGCACCGGTCATTTCCTCTATGGAGAAAACATCGGTTTATAATATTTTCACACACGGTATCAGGCACGCTTCGACACGAGAGCGCCTGCGAACAAGACTTTTTACGCCATTATGGTGCAAAAATAATTTTGACAGCCGGAAAGACGGCAAAGGAT
>JAITNZ010000244.1 GCA_031290205.1 Spirochaetaceae bacterium | reverse complement strand
GCCTGAGGCGGGCTCAAAACCTGCAAACGCCGTTGGGACTGCGAGTGCCGTTCGCAAGGGCAGAAACTGCCTGAGGCAGGCTCAAAACCTGCAAACGCCGTTGGGACTGCGAGTGCCGTTCGCAAGGGCAGAAACCGCCTGAGGCGGGCTCAAAACCTGCAAACGCCGTTGGGACTGCGAGTGCCGTTCGCAAGGGCAGAAACCGCCTGTGGCGGGGCGGGCTCAAAACCTGCAAACGCCGTTGGGACTGCGAGTGCCGTTCGCAAGGGGGGAAGGCAATCTCGGTCAGCGGCACAAGCGCTATCGCGCCCGCGCTCGCTGCCATACTCCTAACCGCGCACTCCACTGTAAGCCGCCAACTGTGGCGGGGCGGCTAAAAGTGGACGTTGAGGCTGGTGCCGATGCTGGCTATAAAACTTTCGGTTTCGAGGTCGCTGTGTTGGGAGTAGCTGAGTTTGGCGAAGACGCGCAGTTCGAAGCGTTTTGCTATGCGGATGATCGATTCGTGCCCCGCGCTAAGGATGAAGTAGGGGTAGGCGTTGCTGTAATCGAACGAGAGTTCGAGTTTTTCCTTGCGAATGCGCTCGAAGGGGCTGTTTGCCAGCGAGGCGAGCGCGGGGGAGCGCGGGCTGTCCTGAAATTTTGCCATAAGCCAGGCGTAAAGTGAGCCGAGCAAGCTCTTTTCGGTGGGGACGACCCATTCGAGGGCGAAGTTCGCCGTCCAACCGGAACTCAATATGCTGATAATATCGTCAAAGTGAAGCTCTGCGCCGGTAAAGCCGAAAAAAATCACGCCGTGCTGCATCGAGACGCGGTAGGAAGTGTTATCGTTTTGGGGAATGGCGATGGCGGCTTGAATCGAATGATGAAACTCATCTTTTTGATAGAAATTGACGATTTTGCGCGCGCCGAGTGCGCCGAAGAGGTCGACTGCCGAAAAACCCAGTTCCCCGCCTGTGCCGAGGACATCCTGCAGCGTGTCGTAGTGCATCGTGAGCTTCCGGTCTATGTGCGCATCGAGGGAGCGGGGGAGGAAGAGCGCACGGATGCCGTAATGCGCGGGGAACTGCATGGAAAAGCGGTAGATGTCGCCGGTCGAGCCGCCTTCGGTGCTCTCCGCTCTGGGCGCGGAACGGAGTGCGCTGCTGAAATTGCTGGACAGTTCGGGGTCGAAGAGGGCATAGAGGGGGATTGCCGCCAGTGGCTTGCCTGCGTGGGTAAATGTTTCGGCGAAGAGGGAAAAGTCGTCGAGCGCGTCGGCGCCGATTTGTAAGAGGCTGCGCTCGTAGTGGCGTTCGATGCGAAAATTGCCGCTATAGTTGCCCACACTAAAGGGAAAATCGAGCGAGAATTTGCCGCCAGAGGCGCTGCGGAGTGCGGGGAGGGACGCCTCCGTGTTGAAGTCCGCTGTGAGGATGCCGCCCACGGGCTTGGTATCGAGGCGCATTTCGTATTTACCGTGCATTGTGCGCCGTTCGGCGCCGCTTCCCGCGTCCGGCGCCCAACTTTTCCAGCTTTCCAGCCAGACTTCCCCGTAATTTTCGTTGATGACCTCTTCGATATAGGCGGAATTGGCGGCGCCGAGAGGTTTGTTGGTAATCCAACGCCAGTCGGCGTCGAGGGAAACGCCGAGGGGGGAGCCCGCGATGCTTTTGGCGCCGAGCCCTGCCTGCCAGGCGCGGTTTTCTTTTTCATTTTCAAACGACACTTCGCCTTCGTAGCGGGCGTGATAGGCGCCGGAGACGCTCGCGCCTGCGCTGTGCTTCCACTGCGCCGCCATTGGGTCGAAAAAAAAGTCTTCGTGGAACGAGAAGGGACCGAACGCGCGGGATATACCATGCTCAGCAGACCACCAGGAGAGGGTGGAAAAGTCGTCGCGGCGGACGGAAAAGGCGAAATTGCCGGAAAGGCGCGCGCCCAGCAGCAAAAGTTCCGCGCGGGAACGCTGGACGACGCCGAAAAAAACGTCTTTTCCCTGCGATTCGTAGGTGCCCTGCACTGCGCTCTCGGCGGCGCTCTCGAAACTCGTGTTTTCGATAATCGGCACGCCGACGAGCTCGACAAGCGTTCCCGTGCGCCTCCAGCTGAGCGTCGCGCCCGCATTGAGGTAGAGTGAGGGGTCGCCCTCTTCGAGTAAGATTTCGTCGAGCAAGAATGAGGCGGCGGGGAGCGCGGAGCCAGCCGGCGGCGAGATGAAAATCATGATGAACGCCGAATCATCCTCCTCGCTTTCGTTGATGTGGGCGCTATTTTTCCGCAACGCGCCGCTGCGATAGCTCAAGTCGGCGACCCGCTGCGAGCCGGCATAGACCGCCCGGTCCGCCGTGCTGTAGCGCAGCTCAACTTTTGTCCATGCGGCGCCTGCGGCGAAAACATTTAAGGGTATGTGCGCTTCGAGGGCGGTTTCGGCGGGCTTCCCGAAGGAAGATTTTCCGCGGGCAACGTAAAAATCCAGCGTCGAGTTGCTGTCGAGTGGCGGTGTTTGTGCGGGAAATTTGATAAAAAAGCTGATCTGCTTGTATTCCGTGAGGGGGAGCCGTCCGACCCTCCCGCCCGCGCCCGCCGCGGTGCCTGCATTCAGCGGCGCGCCCGCATCCCACGAGACTTGCAGTACCCGCTGCGCTTCGCCGTCGGGGTGGAGGCGCTTCAAGGTGTCGGGAAACTCGCGGGCGAGGCTGGCGTCGTAGACTTCAGCCGTCGAGACGGGCGATACCGCCGGCTCTTCGGCGATACCGCCCGCGCCTGCGACGAGCGGGGCAAACTTCGCGCCGCGAACAATCGGCGGGGCAAGCAGCACTCTGCCGGAAAACGCGCCACCGTTGCGGCTTATCGCGAGCAGACGGACATGGGTCGCGCCCTGCAATTTACGCCGATCATCATCATTCAACACGAAATTGAAGCTGTTGAGCCCCGCCGCCGTCGTAATCGCCGCCTGCCGTTCGACGATCATGAGGGGGTTTTCGCTCGTATACGAATCTTTCGCGCTTAGGGGACCAAACTGGAGGACGAGCGTGAGAGCAGCCGCATCAGAGGCGCCCGCCGCGCCATACAAGCGGAAGGGAACGATGATATCGTGCGCCGTCGAAAGCGCGTTGCCGTCGGGCAAGGGCGATTCGAAGCCTGCCCATGTTTTACCCGCGCCGTCGAGCGCAAACTCGGCCGCGAGAACCCGCGTGCCCTGCGCGTTATCGCGGGCGGGATAGGGGGCGTTTATCGAAGGAACGAGGGGCGCGTCCCACTCAATCTCGCGCAGCGCCGTAATTCCGGCGAAATTCGTCTCGACATAGTTCCGATAGACCAAGTTTGAGCGCGTATTGAGCGTCAAAGCGCCCACGAGCGCCGTGTTTGCAGGCGCATTCGAGATAAACGAAGCGGGCTGGTCGGGCAGGATGAGGAGCGTTTCGTTCCCCTCCATGCCGGCGACGCGGTAAAGTCCGAGCGTATCCGGCTGTTCGTAGCCCCCGCCAATCGTCAGCGCCGCCTTAAAACTGTCGTAATCCCAGGCAAACTTACTGCCGAAGCCGACGAGCCCCGGACTGGTGATGTTTTCTTCGGAATAGCCCTCGCTCGAGACATTCCAGCGCAGCCCTACACCCGTGCGCGTCGAAAAATGCCCCTCACCCTCATAGACGGCGCCAAGCCCTATGGCGAGGCTCCCGTTCCGCCGGTCGAGGCTCCGCCGTAAATAATTTATCCTGATAATCTCGTTGGTCAGCGCCGGCGAGCTAAGCCGCACCGTGCCGCTTCCCGCATCGAAGTTCCAGTTCGGGTCGATAATCCCGCTGCGAAGCACCTCTATCGAGCCGGGAATCACATCCTTCCCGATGAGGTAGCCTGAATCGGCGCCGTAGTTGGTCCAACGAAGCTCCGCCTCGCTCGTCCAGCTTTCCTTGCCCGAAAGGTACACCGCCACGAGCCAGTCGTTTCCCTCAGCATCTTTTGCCAAGGGCCATCTGCTGGCGGGAGCGCGGAGATCGGCAGTGCCGCTGCGGGAAACTTGATAGATTGAGCGCGCATAAATGAGCGGATTCAACTCCTCACGGACATAGAGCGGAAGATTGAAGTTGGCGCTGTCGGCAAGCTCGTAGACATCGAAGCCGCGCAGAATATCCTTCGTCGAAGCCGAAACCAACGCCGCGCTTACCGAATTACTCGCCGGCGCGCTATAGCGGGACTGCCGCTCGAAAGGCGAAAACGCCCCCTTTTCGTAAACCACCAGCGCCTGCACCCCATTAATGCTGAGTGAGGCGGGCGCTCCCGACCCGCCCCCAGGCTGCGGGAAGCTTGCAAGAGCGGCGCCTGAAAAAAAAGCCTGCACCTGCCCCAGAAAAGAAGAGCCGTCAGCATAAGTCCCCATATCAGCATTGTAGGAAGCTGAAGGATACGAAACGGCAACCATGCCGGCGGGACTTGCGCTAAGCTCGACGATCCCATAGCGCGCGCTTACCGCAAACTCGCTTGGTCGGGCAAGCCTCCAGCGCCGGATAGTGCCGCCGGCGTTGCTCTGGAGCGTTCCTTCGGGATCCTCAAGATAGACGAGGGGCTCGGCGCTCAAGCTTTCGCTGGGCAGCACAAAGGAAACGCCGCGCAGCATATTCGACACGGCAAGGTAGGAGTAAGTGCGCTCCCTCCCGCCTGAAAACACCCGCTCCTCCCGCACGGCATCGTCATAGCGGATGAGCGAGTGAAAGGTCAGCGCCCCCGCGCCAAACGCCCCGTAAAAGCCAAACGACGAAGCCGAGTCGCCCCCCAAATCGAGGTAGGGGAAGACCGGAAAATCGAGCCCCGTGTTGCCGACACCGGCATAGCGCACGAAATCGCCCGCCTTCCCCCGATAACCGGCGCGGTAGGTATTGACATCATAATCCTCTTGAAACGAAGCCTCGACAAACCAGCGCTCGCGCATCCAAAGCGAGAAACTCAAGTCAGCCTCCTGCATGAAGAGCACCGGCGAATCGACGCTCGCCACCCCCCAGCCCGCCGCAGTCTTTGCCAGCCCCCAGCTCCCCGTCAGCGTGCCCTTCCAATAGCCGGACATCA
>JAITNZ010000204.1 GCA_031290205.1 Spirochaetaceae bacterium | reverse complement strand
ATGCGCTTGGAAGAAATACTGCATTTGCATATACCAAACAAGTGGATGTTGCGGAATTATTTAGGACCGAATTATATCCATGATTACAGTCGTGAAATAGATTTATCAAAATTACGATGCGCCAGAAGCGGCAATAACTACGATCGTGATTTCATGGAATATTGCGATACCAGTAATGCCCATTTTATCGAAGCCGGCAGGGATGACGAGCGTAATCTGTATATTATAATACATTCCGGCAACAACGATTTGGGGAAAGCGATTATTGAATATTACTGCATTGACTCATGGCGGCAATGCAAGCAAAATTGGAAAGAGAATCAAGATGCTACCGCTGCCGCTTTCATACAAAAATTAAAATCTGAGGTGCGTCGAAGAGAAATTCCAAATATGCTGAAAGAATTTACGAAAGAATCGAAACAAGACGAGTTTAAAAGTTTTATCAATGTGCAGCAGGGGGCATTTGACGATTATATACACGATATAAAAATCGTCCAGGATTACGCGCTCGCATGCCGAAAGACGGTAATGGAAATAATAAAGAACCGGCTGAAAATAAGTCAAGCGGATGAGCGCGAGCAATTCAGTTCCATACACAAATACATTGATACGGATATGATGATCTTTCGTAGTGGAGCCGTATCAGCGGGAGCTGGTGAAAAGTTTATCATCGCTCTCAATATGCGTGACGGATGTCTCCTTTGCGAGGGTCTCGGTAACGCTGATTGGAATTATTCAGCGCCGGGTTACGCCGGACGATGCATGAGTCTCCGGCGGGCAGCAGAATCTCTGTCACTTGATGAGTATCAAAAAATGACGGCAGGTATTTTTTGTACGACTGTGGGACAGTATACCTTGAGTCAAAGCCCACTTGCCTATAAGCCGGCAGATGAAATTATACGGAATATTGCTCCGACTGCCAAAGTCCTTAAAATTATAAAACCAATATATAACTATAAATTATAGGAGTAACAAAATGCCAGAAAATGAATATGAAAAACTTGACCAGAGCGAAATTTACGGCAAATTGGCACCCATACCTCAAATGATGCTTCGGGCATTTGGCTCACTACGATCCATTGTAGAGAGAACCACTAAAGCATGGGATTGTGATGTTTATTTTGAGGATTGACTTAAGAAATGCTGGCGATTCCAGGAGCCGCCGGTCTAGCGTTGTATGAGAGACTAAAAATGCTATACTATAAGCAGAGGTAAAAATGAGAGAAAATTCTTTATTAACACTTGAGTCGCAGTTGGTAAATTTCCGCGAGATTCGTATCGGGAAAATCGCGCCGGGGACGCTCTACCGGAGCTGTCATCCTATCACATGGGATGACGATATCAGAACATTCGCAAAACTGGCGCACGAAGCGCGGATTGCGACCGTCATCAACATGAACGACACGAGGAAGGATCTTGAAAAAAACTTGCCGCAGGCTCCATGGTATAATAAATTATATAAAACCGGCAGCGTCTGGACAGGGGACTTGACTTTTAATTTCAGAAGTCCCGAATACCGTTACGGCTTACAACGCATCTTGCGCTTTATGATTGAACACGAAGCGCCCTATCTGATACACTGTTTCGCCGGCATCGACCGCACGGGTTTCCTGTCCGCCCTGCTCGAAGCGCTTATGGGCGGCACATTCGATGAAATTGCCGACGACTATGTCCAATCATTCTATTTCAACACATCGGCGCTCTACGAAATAGACATCCGCAAGAACCCGGGCGGACAGGCAGAAAATGTCATCCTCGAACTGTTCGGCATAATGAACGGCGGCACAAACGTTGATAAAACTAGACTCGACAGCATAGCAGAACAGTATCTTTTAGAAATGGTAGGACTAACAGCGGAGGAGGTAGCGGCGCTAAAAACCCGCTTAAACATTCAATGACCTATGATTTTTCTCGGGACGAAAATCTCGATTACGATAAAACTATTGCCGACTGTACCGAGGCGCTAAAAAGCAACCCGAATGATGCCGTTGCATATCATAATCGCGGTGAAGCCTTTTACTATAAAGGCGAGTATGATACAGCCATTGCTGATTTTAACGAGGCGCTAAAAATCGAACCGGATTATGCGGATGCTTATATGAATCGCGGCAAGTCCTATGCCCATAAAGGGGAATACGATACAGCCATTGTTGATTATAACGAGGCTGTTAAAATCAAACCGGATTTTGTCCGTGCATATATTAATCGCGGCGTTGCCTATAAGAATAAAGGGGAATACGATACTGCCATTGCTGATTATAATGAGGCTCTTAAGGTTGAACCGGATAATGTCATTGCATATAATAATCGCGGTAATGCCTATAGCGATAAATATGCATACGATACAGCCATTGCTAATTATAACGAGGTTCTTAAAATCAAGCCAGATTGTGCCGTTGTATATAATAATCGCGGCGTTGCCTATGGAGGTAAAGGCGAATATGATACGGCTATTGCCGATTATAACAAGGCTGTTAAAATCAAGCCGGATTGTGCCGATGCGTATATTAATCGCGGCAATGCCTATAGAGATAAAGGTGAATACAATACGGCTATTGCCGATTATAACGAGGCTCTTAAAATCAAACCTAATGATGCCGTTGCATATATGGAACGTGGTCTTGCTTATGACAATAAAGGTGAATACGATACAGCCATTGCAGATTATACTGAGGCTCTAAAAATCAAGCCGGATTATGCCGTTGCATATAATAATCGCGGCGTTACCTATAAGAATAAAGGTGAATATGATATGGCTATAGCTGATTATACTGAGGCTCTTAAAATCAAATCGGATTTTATTCGTAGAATTTCTCGTAATCTTGTTGATGCCTATATTGGTCGCGCTGAGGTATATTCTAAAAAAGGCGATTATGAAAAGGCTATCCTCGACTATACCGATGCCCTTAAAATCAAGCCAAACGATTTTAAGGTATTGCTCGATCTTGGGCTTGCGGAAAAACAAATCGCTAAAAAAGAATTACAAGGTGCAACGCATGAGTGCAAAAATGGGCAAGCCCACAGCAGAGCTACGAGATTTCAGATTTTTCTACGAAAAATCTGTCTTGGTGTGCCCGGCATGAACAAGGACTAGGCGGGGACAAGACCGCTACACGTTTGGTAGGAGGCGCTGTTAGCCAAAGTAATAGTGTTATAGTGAAGCAGCAGGAGAACCTATCCCCCGCACCCCCAGTTTTAACCGCCCCAAGGGGCGGGGAATTAAACCCCCAATGGCTCGAATCGCCCTTCCTTACCAAGGGCAAGGCTGAAACCGCCTGAAGCGCTATTTTCAGGGCAACGCTGAAATCATGACGAGATCTCCGCATCTATCGAAAGTATAGCCGCTTGATTTTTCGAGGCGGCGGGTGAAAGCTTCGCTGGTAAGGATTTTTAAAAAAAGTTTGGTTTGGGGAAGTTCGAGGTGGCGCGGGCGGCAGGCGAAGTCGTATTCTTCTGTGCCGAGTGGGATGAAATCCAAATCGAGGGCGCGCGCGGCGGCGAGCACGCCTAAGCCGGCATCCGCGCTGTCGCTCGAAACGGCGGAGGCAACAGCCAGCTGACCTGTTGCCTCACGCGTGTCCGGCGGGAGCGCGGGAAGCCCTGCCTGCTTCAGCTGGTAATCACAAAAAACCCGCGTCCCCGAACCCCGCTGCCTATGTATATACCGGCACGAGGCAAGGTCGCGGACGCCTTTAATATTGAGCGGATTGCCCTTTTGAACGATAAGACCCAGCGTGCGCCGGACGCCTTTTATCAATGCCATATCCTCATCCTTGAAATGCGCCCGAATAAAAGGAACATTATACTCACCTGAATTTTCATCTAGCAGATGAATGGGGGCGATATGACATTCCCCGCGTTTCAATGCCTGCAAACCCCCGATGCTACCCGCCGGAGCGCTCGAAAACGAAAACCCGCCGACGTCCATGGTAAGGAAAATATCGCTCATGATTTCAAGCATGATGTCCTCTGCGCCGATTGCGGCAAGGGCGCCCTCAATCTTTGCAAGCGGGCGATAGAGCTCTACGGGAACAAGCTCGCCTGCATCGAGCCCCCCTTTGTTTTCCGGGACGACGCAGAAGCCGTCCGCTTTCACGAGGGACATTGCCGACGACGAGCCGTGCCCGACGGGGACAGCATGATAGGTATCGTCAACCTTGGAGACGCGGACGCGGATATATTCGCGGGCTTTTGGGGGGGAGGCGCGCTTGCCTGAAAAAACAGCCTGAATGGTAGGCGCGTTCCCTTCGCTGCAGCCGGCTAGGGCTCTGTGCAGGGGGGCAGCCGTTCCAATCGCCGCATTCTCTGCGTGGCAGCCTGATAAGGTTCTGAGCAAGGGGGCAGCAAAAATATTAAACGCAAGATGAGCGGCGACTGGGTAGCCGGGAATGCCTATCACCGGTTTGTTATCGACGATGGCGAGGATGACGGGCTTCCCCGGTTTCATGGCGACGCCGTGTACGATGACGCTTCCCAATTCAGCAAGCACCGAGGCGGTATAATCTTCCGTTCCCGCGCTGGAAGCGGCGTTCACCAGAACCATATCATGAGTCGCGAGCGCGTCTTTCACGGCAGTGCGGAGCAGCGTGTAATCGTCGGCAACCGGCGGGTAGAGCGTCCCCCCCCCCCCGCACTCCCATGTCATAGCGCGGAGCATACCCCCGTTGGATTCGATAATCTCGCCTTCTTTATAGGACGCCGCCCCCGCCTTCACTATCTCGGTGCCAGTTGGAATGATCGCCACGCGGGGCTTTTTAAAAACATCAATTTCGGTAATGTTCCCCGCTAACAGCACGCCGATATCAACCGGCTGGATTCTATGGCGCGAAGGAAGGAGCATCTCGCCGCGCACTATATCATCACCTACCGTTCGAATATTCTGCCAAGGGGAGGCAGGCGAGCGCAGTTCAACCGTGTCGCAGGCATTTTCCTTCATTCCGGTTTCCCTCACTTCTTCCGCCATGATAACGGCGTTAAACGGCGGACGGACGGGGTCGCCGGTATTCACGCTCTGGTATTTTTTTCCGCGCAGGAGGGTGATGGGCTTATCCGCTGCGGCAAGGGCGGTATCCGCCGCATTGACAGCGATGCCGTCCATGGCGGAGGCGTTAAACATGGGCGACGAGGCGCGGGCATAGACGGCTTGCGAGAGGATGCGCCCCAGCGATTCGCCCGATTCCACCCGCTCGAAGCGGGGAGAGAGCGAGGAGCCGAGGGCATTGAGAAACGCGGAGAGAGCCGCCGAGACGGGGGTACTTTTCAAATTCAAATTTCGTGCTTGCATTTACTTAGGATACGCTGATTAAAAGAATTTGTCCACTGATAGATTATAAGATTGGGTGCACTTCCAAATTCGTGGTAAATTGGGAGTAGGGAGTGGGGAGTAGGTGAAGAGGGGGAAGTATCCCCCTACGCGCGCACGTTGTTGCGCGCTACCCTCTCTGCGGGGCGCCGCCCCGCCCAGCCGCCGCGCCCGTAGGGCGTTTATCCAGCGGCATTCGTAGAGGCGTGGCGCAGGTTACACTAACACCAAGCGATGTTGCAGGTTCACCTTTAGG
>JAITNZ010000238.1 GCA_031290205.1 Spirochaetaceae bacterium | reverse complement strand
GGATGTGCGGAAAGTTACCGTCGATGTCTGCGAGATTATTGTAGGAATGAAGAGTGATTGCGGAGTGGAATTTTCCCTGTAATCGCAACCAAATTCTTATCTGTCAAATTCTTATCTGTAATCAATATAAGCAAACAAAAGGAGCTTATTTATGAAAAGATTGCATTTTTTATCGATTACAGCCATGGTGGTGTTTATCGGACTATTGGATTCGTGTGTTTCGTTGCAGGACAGGACAATGACATCACAGGAAAGAGCGGAAACTGAGGTGATTGGTACCGTTACGGCGGAATTTACCACTGTCCAGCCTCTTCATATCATCATGTCGAATAGCATAAAAAACAAAGCTGTGTCATTATTGCGGGCCGAGGCATCAAAAAAATATCAAGGAAATATTGATGTAAAAAATATAACCATTGGCGGATCATATTCACCATGGAATATTGTAACTATGCTGTGTTTTGCGTCGCCGCCGGCATTATTAAATATTCAGTCATTAACGGCTTCAGGGGATGTGGTGCTATACAATTCACGCACCGGCTCAAATCAATCAAATCAACGTAAAATTGCCAGCGCAATAAAAAACACATCAGATGCGTTGATTGGTAAACTTCCTAGAAACGCAACAATTGCGATATTAAGTGTGTCTTCGAATGACAGAGATACAGCCGAATATGTCATTGAGGAATTGGAATATAGTTTGGTAAACGCAGGCAGGTTTATCATAGTGGACAGAAGACGGCTTGATCAAATAAGACGTGAGCAAAACTTCCAGGCATCAGGGGAAGTAAGCGACAAATCGGCTGTCTCTATAGGAAATATGTTAGGCGCCTCAATTGTAATCACAGGAGATATTTCAGGAACCGGTTCAAACCAAAGACTGTCATTAAAAGCTTTGGATGTAAAAACGGCGCAAATAATTACCATGGCGCGGGAACAGTTTTGATGAACAACCCCGCGGCAGAGTCACGGCACACAGGCTCACCGAAAGGTGAACCTGCATTTTGGCATAATGTTACCTTATTCTGCGCCACGCCATGAACGGTTTAACGCGTCAACGTCCTACCGGACGCCGTTGTTGGGCGGGGTTTCAGATTTTTCTATGAAAAATCTGTCGTCGGAGAGGAAATGGGGAAGGCTTTCTCAGGTACGCGCGTAACGCGCTACGCGCAAACACTGTCGCCATCCTCCTCGCCGCGCACTCCTACTGTTACGGCTTCACCGAAGAATGTCAACAGATACACACAGATGAACACAGAGGGAAGGCTTTCTCAGGTACGCGCATACGCGCTGCCATGCTCCTAGCTACGCACTTTGCTGTTGGGCATTGCGGGCGCATCTGTCGGTAGAGCGCGCGGTAACGCCGCCACAGGCGGTCTAAGCCTTGCCTTTAGTGAGCAAAAGGCGTCCTCGGATAAAGCCTTTACCACAGAGTGCGTGGCAAGGAACATGACAGGAGCGCGGGCGCGTAGCGTTCGTGCCGCGTTCCTGAGAAAGCCTTCCCCCTGTGTCCATCTGTGGACAAATTCTTACTGCGCTCGCCCTACGCCTGTGGCGGCGCCCTTCTCAAAGTGAAGGCAAAGCTGAAGTTGGCTATAAACCTGCTTAGGGGGTTACGACTGCTAACGCCGTCAGCATGGGCATGAAAGCGCCTGTGGCGCCCTGCTCAAAGTGAAGGCAAAGCTGAAGTTGGCTATAAACTTGCTTAGGCGGTTCTGACAGCTAACGCCATCAGCATGGGCATGAAAGCGCCTGTGGCGCCCTGCTTACACCGTTTGGACAGCTTACGCCGTTCTCATGGGCATGAAAGTGCCTAAGGCACACCGAAGATTTTTTGTTTTAGGGCTAGACCGGTGGGGGTTACGGCGAGTCCGCCTTGGGCGGTTTCTCGGAGGGTAGCGGGGAGGGCTTCGCCGACTTCGCGCATGGCGGAGATTACTTCGTCGACGGGGATGACGCTCTTGATGCCAGCCAGCGCCATGTCGGCGGCGGCGATGGCGCACATGACGCCGCCGGCGTTACGCTTGACGCAGGGCACTTCGACGAGCCCTGCGACGGGGTCGCAGACGAGCCCCAACTGGTTTTTGATGGCGATGGCGCAGGCATCCGCCGACTGGGTTGGCGTGCCGCCTCGGAGTTCCACCAAGGCTGCCGCCGCGAGGGCTGCCGCGCTCCCGCATTCCGCCTGGCAGCCGCCTTCGGCGCCGGCGATGCTCGCTTCCCGCACGATTACAAGCCCTATGGCGCCGGCGGTAAAGAGCGACATCACGAGCGCTTCTTCGGGGGTCTGGTAAAACTCTTCCATGGTGAGTATCGCCGCGGGGAGTATGCCGCAGGAGCCGGCGGTGGGAGCGGCGACGATGCGTCCCATGCCGGCGTTACATTCTTCGATGGCGATGGCTTTTGCCATCGCGGCGGCGCAGAAACTGCCCGAAATCGGTCCCGCCGCGCCCGAAGTGCCGCCGGAGCGGGCATAGCGCCCCATTTTATAGCCGTCTCCGCCTGAAAGCCCGCTGCGGGATTTAAGCTTTTCGTCGTTCCCCGCTACGGCGGAGGCACGCATGATGTCAAGATTATGTTTCATGTTTGCAAAAAGTTGGCTTCTGTCTTGTTCCAAAAAAGCCGACTGGTCGCTAATTACCAGTTCTGAAATCGTGCAGCCCCGCTCTTCCGCGCCTCGTGCGAGCGCCGCTACCGAATGATATTCAAGCAATTCACTCATTTTTATCCTCTTTATCCTCTTTTGCCTCGTTTGCCCGCAGGTAGACCACGCCTTCGATATGAGGAAGTTCCCGCAGTTTCGCTATCGCCGGCTCTTGCATGCGCCCGTCAATTTCAACCGTCATCACCGCCTGAAAGCCCTTGTGCGGGCGGCTCAGCTTAAAGTTGCCGATATTCACCCCGTGTTCCGCCATGAGGCTGGTAACTTCGGCTATCATCCCGGGCATATCCTTGTGGGCGATAATCAGCGTGTCCGCCTCGCTGGAAAACTCAGTTTCCATTTCATTTACCGAATGTATCAGAATATTTCCGCCCCCGATGGACGCCCCCTGCAAGGCGCACTCCTTTCCGCTTGCCCCTACAAGATGCAGCTTTGCGGTGTTGGGGTGGGCGCGGGGGATTTTCACCTCGTTAATCGTGAACTCCAACCCCTGTTTGCGCGCAACGTCAAAACTGTCGCGGATGCGCTCGTCGTCGGGGAACATGCCGAGGAGACCTGCAATGAGCGCGCGGTCGGTGCCGTGCCCCCGGTAGGTCTGGGCAAAGGAGCCGGCAAGCCCTATATCGGCGCGGCGCACTACCTCGCCGAGTATACCCAGACCGGTTCGCCCAATCCGCACAGCGCCCGCCGTATGGGAGCTTGAGGGACCAATCATCACCGGTCCGATAATATCGAATACGTTCATGCGAGCGAGCGCCCCTCAGTTTTGATGTCTTTCTTGATAAACTTCCGATAGAAGGTTTCGACGATAACCGAAATCGCGTTGTCGCCTGAAACATTGCAGGCGGTGCCGAAGCTATCCTGAGTAAGATAGAGCGCGATGAGCAGGCTGGCTATCGCGCTGTCGGAGGCGATACCGACGATGGGGAGGAAGGGCAGCGCCGTCATGATGGAGCCGCCGGGAGCGCCGGGGGAGGCGACCATCGCGATGCCCAGCGTCATGATAAACGGGATGATGATGCCGAGACCCAGCGGCATATTATACATCAGCAGCACGGCGCTGACACAACAGGTGATGGTCGTCATCGAACCCGCCATGTGGATGTTGGCGCAGAGGGGAATCACGAAATTGCGTATTTCGGGCGATACTCCGTCCGCTTCGGCGCATTTTAGATTGACCGGAATGGTCGCCGCCGAAGACTGCGTCCCGATGGCGGAAAGGTAGCCGGGTATCTGATTTCGCAGCAGCGCGAAGGGATTTTTTTTGCCGATGAGTCCCGCTATGAGGAACATCACCAAGAGGCAGACCATGTGGAGGATGATCACCGTGAGGAACACTTTCCAGAGGAGGTTGAGTATCGTGAAGGTCTGCCCGCTTACCGTCATGTTTACGAAAGTCCCGCAAATATAGAGCGGTAAGAGGGGGATTACCGCCACTTTCAGCACCTTTTGGATGATTTGCGAAAACGCGTTTATCGGCTCGTAAAGCACTGCTGTTTGCTTGCGCATGGTTGAAAGGCAGAGCCCCAGAATAAATGCCAGCACGACTGCCGCCGTTACGTCCATGACGGGGCTGAGGGGAATCGTAAAGTAGGGGGAGAGCATGCCCTGTTCCGGGTGCCCGATGGCGGTGAATGTGGACGCGCTCATAAAATGGGGGAAGAGCGAAACCGCCACGGCAAATGCGAGGGTGCCCCATAAGAGGGACGAGCAGTATGCGATACCTGCGGTAAGCCCCAAGAGTTTGCCTGCGCCCTGCGTGAGGTCGGCGATACCCATGGTAACGAACGCCAGAATCAGCAGGGGGATGACGAATTTGAGGAATGAGCTGAACAATGTCGAAGCGGTGATGATGATTCTATTTACCGGCGTCGGTAAAAAAGACCCGAAGAGGATACCCAGCGCAATACCGATGAGTAATCGCGCGACCAAACCTACATGCAATTTCTTTGCCATACTATTCTCCATAGATAAAGAATTTTTTTATTCCGCCACAGGCAGTGCCTTGAGGCACTTTCATGCTTTCAATGCGAATATACGATGAAAAAGAGGAAAAATCAACCGCCACAGGTGGTTTCGGGTGCACTTCCAAATTCGTGGTAAATCGGCGGTGCTGGGGGGAAGTCGACCCCTCGCCCGATATTGCACCCGGCGGTTTCTGCCTTGCAGAAAAGCCCTACAGCAAAATGCGCAAAAAGGTAGTAGCTACCAGCAGTTCCGAATTCAACCACGACCTCACGAACAACACGAACGGAAGAAGGGTATGGGGGTATAGGGGCGTGGGTCGTGGTAATTTTCGAATTCGGAATTGCTACGCATTTAGAGGCTTATATGGGGGGG
>JAITNZ010000077.1 GCA_031290205.1 Spirochaetaceae bacterium | reverse complement strand
GGACTGGGCTTCGCCGTCCTCATGCTCTCGGAGTTTGTCATACTCCGCGAGCTGGGCTTCCTCATCGCACAAACAATGGGTATAAGCGCCCTCGTCTCGCTCACCGTTATTCCCGTCCTCATGGAAAGCATCAGACCAAAGTTTGTTGTGCGGCGTCAATAAGCGGAGCGCCACAGCCGCCCTTCCGTTCGGCAAGAGAACGAGATGTATAACTTGAAAACTTTTTATTTTAGGAGATAGATTGTGAAAAAAATTGTGAATAAAAAAATTTGTTTGGTTACAGTGTTATTCGCTGTCCAAGTGATGTTCGCTGTCGCGCAGAATGCCGACTCGATCATTGACAAAGCACGGAACCGTATCGAATCTGATACGGTATCAACCCAGTCGCGCATGGTGCTTACCGATAAAAAAGGCGGCACTACCGAGCGGAAAATCAATCAGTATTCAAAAGATGATAAGGATGGTAACTCCCGCATCATCATTGAGTTCTTGCAGCCGAAAACTATCGCAGGTACGCGCTTCCTTACCATAAGCAAAAAGAACGCGGACGACGACCGCTGGATTTTCCTGCGTGAGTTGGGTAAAGTGCGCCGCGTCGCTTCATCAGAAGGCTCGAACAGCTTTATGGGAACCGACCTTTCCTTCGACGATATTTCGTCCACCGACCGCGAAGCGAGCGAAGATACGAATACGCTGTTGCGCGAAGAAAAACTGAACGGCAATGACTGCTATGTCATTCAATCAGTGGCGAAAGATGCATCGTATCAGTATTCAAAAGCCATCCAATGGGTCGATAAATCAAGCAACATCATCTGGAAGATGGAAATGTACGACAAGAAAGGCAGCCTGCTTAAAAGATTCGAGGTAAAAAAAGTAGAAGACAAGCAGGGGCGGCTCACCCCAATGGAATCAATCATGACGACGATCCCCGACAATACCTCAACCACCATCTATGTTGATAAAATCAAATACGATGATCCTGTCCCCGAAGGCGCATTCACGCCAAAATATCTCGAAACAGGGAAACCCTGAGGGAGGGGGGAACAGGGAACGGGGAACAGGGAACAGGGTTTTACTTCGAATTATGGTAATACTCCATGAAGGTCGCTGATGTATCAAAGAAAAATCTTCCCCATTCCCCATCCCCCATTCCCCATCATTGTTTTATTCTTTGTAAATGGCGTCTAAGACGCTTATAGGAGCATTTATGTTTAAAAAATTATTTTTATTTTTGTTGCTACCATGTATCGGCGGCGCGGTCTTCGCGCAGGACGGCGGCTTCGGGTTCGGCTTTGACGACACGGAGAGCGCGGACGGAGGGGCGGCTTCCTCATCGCCCCATGTAACGATTTCGGGTAAAGTGCAGGCGCAGTTGCTTGGCTACACCCACGATATGGATTCGGCATCGGGCTTTGACCTTGGCAATATCTTACAGGGCAAGCTGAATTTTGCGGCAAACTCGTCCGTCGCCGATGCCTTTGTTAATCTGAAAATTGAACCCCAACTCGATAAGGGCGAGTGGAAAAATCCTTTCATCGTGGATGAAGCCTACGCCCGATTTTATTTCGGCGATTTTCAGCTTGAGGGGGGGCTTAGAAAATTAACGTGGGGAAAAGCGGATAGCCTCGGACCGTTGGATGTGGTGAACCCGCTGAATTATTCTGATTTAAGCAAGATGTCCGATTTGCTTGCGATAAAAATCGCCCGCCCTATGCTCGACCTTGCCTACAGCCTCGGCAGCTTTACCAAACTAGAGGCAGTCTTTGTCCCCTGGTTCCAGGGGAACGAGTATGCGGCGGACCCCAATGCTTCCAACGCACGCTGGATACCGGAAGTGATGACGAAGTTTGCGGCTGGAGCAACGGCAATGGGTATTTCCGATCCATACTCCCTCTATAAAGACACAGAGAGGAGCATCGCCTACGCACAGGCGGGGCTTCGGTTTACAACAACGCTTGGCTCCTCCGATCTTGGTATGCAGTATTATTATGGGCGGCTACCGAAACCGGCTATCAATGCCAGTAAATTAATGGTAGGCGAGTCGCCGCTCTTCTATAACGCGTATCACCAGGTAGGTTTTGATTATGCCCAGGTTATCGCCGGCTTCAATATCCGCGCCGAACTTGCCGCAAATCTTACCGACGACTTCTCTGGCGATGATGGCTCTGTCTACAATCCAAAAATCTGCTGGTCGCTCGGTTTCGACCGCGATCTTTTCTTAGGTATCAATCTCAATCTGCAAGTAAACGAAGCCGTCGCCCTCATGCACGGTAAAATCGACAGCAACCCGCTATTCGATACCGAAGCGGGAACGGACGAGACCTTTACGCGGCTTACCGTTATCGTATCAAAAAAAGTCCTTCGCGACGAGCTTGAGTTTAAAGTAAAAACCCTCTGGACAATCGAGCAAAACGACTGCTATATCATACCGAGTATCGCCTGGACACGCGGCGACGTAAACGCCGAACTATCAGGCGGCATCTTCGCCGGCGACTTCAGCGGCGAGTTCGGCTACTACCACAATAACAGCTTTATAAAGGCGCTGGTGGGGTATACGTTGTAGGGAGTAGGGAGTGGGGTTTTAGTTCGGAGTATCAGTCTATTCCATTAAAAAACCCACTCCCTACTTGCCATGGCAATATTTGTATTTAAGCCCTGAACCGCAGGGGCAGAGGTCGTTGCGTCCAACTTTGGGTTGGGACCTCACGATGGTTACCGCAGGGGCTGCTTGGGCGCGGCTCCCCGCAGCGGGCTGGGGGGAGCCGGCGCCGCCGCTACGCGGCGGCGCGGCGTTTGCGGCGAGTGCCGCAAACGCGCCCAAGCTCCCGTGCGTCGCTTGCGCCCCCACACTCCGTGAGCGCACATCCCGCTCGGCGCCCCCAACTTGTATGCGCACCAGATGCACCCGCGACGCTATCGTCTGGCGAATCGATTCGACCATCGTGTCGAAAATCTGAAAGCCCTCCAGTTTATATTCCGTCAGCGGATTCTTCTGCGCATAGTGCCGCAGATAAACCGCCTCGCGTAAACTTTCCATGTTTTCAAGATGGTCGAGCCAGAATCGGTCAATGCATTGCAGATACTGTATCCGTATAAATGTGTTCAGCTCGCCTGCTCTCAGAAACTCATCCTTGTCTTCTATATCGTTTTTAAGCGCAATGGCAAGCTCAGTTTCAATCTCTTCGGGCGGCTTGTTATTCAGATCGTCAGGTCTTACGGTGAAATTAAATTTCGATTTCAAAAAGTCAGCGAGTTCAGGATACGCCCTGTCGGGATTTTTTCGCAGCGCCGCACTGTATTGAGACAGCGCTGCGCGCACCATGTCTTCTGTTGCTTCGTTTACACGCCGCTTCAAATCATTATCAACTAAAATAGCATCGCGCTGTTCATAAATAAATTTACGTTGCTGATTCAGCACATCATCGTATTCCAAAAGATGCTTTCGTGTCTCGAAGTTGCGCTCCTCAACTTTTTTTTGCGCCCGTTCGATACTCCGGTTGAGCATGGGATGATTGAGCGGGTCCCCCTTCTCCATACCAATTCTCGCCATAAGCCGCTTCATCCTATCGCCGCCGAAAAGCCGCATCAGCTCGTCATCCATCGAAATAAAAAACTTCGAGCGACCCGGGTCGCCCTGCCGCCCGGACCTGCCGCGTAACTGATTGTCGATACGCCGACTCTCGTGCCGCTCCGTGCCGATAACATAGAGCCCGCCGGCGCTCTTCACCTCTTCATAATCCTGCTTCCACTTCTCTATCTCTTCTTTCAGTATCTCGCGATATTTTTCTGGCGTCGCCTCCGTCCCCGCCCGTCGGCGTGCGCGGTGTTCCGCATTGCCGCCCAGCTTGATGTCCGTCCCCCGCCCCGCCATGTTCGTCGCTATGGTAACGGCGCCCTTCGACCCCGCTTCGGATATAATCAGCGCCTCCCGCGCGTGGTTTTTTGCATTGAGCACCTCGTGCCGTACCCCGCGCTTCGTGAGCAAGGTCGAGAGCTTTTCCGATTTGTCGATGGAAACCGTCCCCACAAGCATCGGCTGCCCCCGTTTATGCGCCTGGGCAATCTCGTCCCCAAGCGCCTGAAACTTATCATCCTCATCAAGATAGACGACATCATCCTCGTCTATGCGCGAGACGGCGACATTCGTCGGTATCACCACGACATCAAGATTGTATATATTGCTAAACTCAACCGCTTCCGTGTCGGCAGTCCCCGTCATCCCCGATATTTTATCATAGAGTCTGAAGTAATTCTGAAACGTGATAGTCGCTAATGTCCTGTTACGCTGCTTTATCCTGATATGCTCCTTCGCTTCGATAGCCTGATGCAGCCCGTCGGAATAACGTCTGCCGTGAAGGATGCGCCCGGTGAACTCATCAACAATCTGAACCTCACCATCCTGAACAACATAATCAACATCAATATGAAAAAGTTTGTGTGAACGAAGCGCCTGCGTAAAGTAGTGAAGATACTCGAAGTTCTCTTCATCAACAATCTGCCCCTTAATCAGATTCCGTTTCTGTAAAAGCGTTTCGATTTTCGCAAGCCCTGCGTTCGTAAACGATACATTTTTATTTTTTTCGTTAAGTTTATAATCACCGATAATCTCCTCACCCTGTGCCTCATCAGGATAATCGCCGTCCTCTTTTTTTTCCGCCTCGCGCAAGGTGCCCAGCATCTTATCGACCTCGGCAAACTTAAACGTGTCATCCTCCGCCGCACCGGAAATAATCAGCGGGGTGCGCGCCTCGTCAATCAATATAGAATCGATTTCATCGACGATGCAGAAGTTATGCCCCCGCTGCACACGCTCGTCGAGGCGGGCGTGCATGTTGTCGCGCAGGTAATCAAAGCCGAACTCGTTGTTCGTGCCGTAGGTAATGTCGCAGAGGTAATTTTCTTTGCGCCGCGCGGTATCCATCGTCGAAAGTATCACCCCAACGCTCAGCCCCAAGTAGTCGAACACCGGACGCATCCACGCAGCATCACGCTCGGCAAGATAATCGTTCACCGTAACGACGTGAACGCCCTTCCCCGAAAGCGCGTTGAGGTAAGCGGCGGCGACGCTCATCAGCGTCTTGCCTTCGCCGGTTTTCATCTCGACAATCGACCCCTGATGAAGCACGAGCGCGCCCATCACCTGCACGTCATAGGGGCGCTCACCCAGACAGCGCTCTGCCGCCTCACGTGCCAGCGCAAACGCCTCGCTCCGCATCGAATCGAGGCTCTCTCCCCCCGCATAACGCTCGCGGAATTCCGCCGTTTTCGCCTTAAAATCTTTTTCATCAAGGGCGCTCGCCCACTCCGACTTGGCATTCACCGCCTCGACCAGAGGCACTAACTTTTTTATATCTCGCTCGCGCTTCGAGCCGAAAACCACAGTGAGTATTTTTTCAATCATACGAAAATTCTACCCATTTTCGCGAGGATTTACAACTACCTCCAGCACCTCCCGCACTTGTGCTGGTGCCCCGCGATTTTAATCGCGGGGACGGGGCGGGAGGGGAAGGCTTGCCAGAAAGTGGGCGCCCATTTTTCCTAAGCAAGTACGTTTCCTCATCGGACGCACTTTCCACCACTTAGGAAAAGCTTTTACGAGTGTCGGCAGTAGGGGGAAGGCTTTCTCAGGTACGTATCACGCGCGCACATGCGCACGAGCTACTGCCATCCTTCTAGCCGTGCGCTTTTTTGTAA
>JAITNZ010000144.1 GCA_031290205.1 Spirochaetaceae bacterium | reverse complement strand
CCGTATGGGTGTGTATAAAAAACTAAAGCCGTGCGGGCTTTAAACGCAAAGGAAAAAAGATGGAAAAGAAAAGAAATTTATTGGGAATGTTGGCAATGGTGCTGGTATTCGGGATGGCGCTTGTGGGGTGTGATGATGGCAGTGATGACGATGACGGCGGCGGTGGCGGTGGAAAGGATTTGAAATATTCAATTCAGGTTAAGAATCAATTGACGAGTCCGTCTAGCCAACAGTTGTCTGTAGCTAGAGCTGTAAGCGCTGAAGATGAAGTTGAATTGTATATCCTTAATTTTGAGTATTGTGAGGATGCTAATAATAGGGGATTAATCCTTATCGCTAATGGCGATAGAGATACAGGAAGCAAACACACGATACTAAATAACGCGGGTTGGTATAGTGTTAACGCGAACCTGGCGGTTGAAAATGATGTTAATAACGGTCCATACTCTAGCTTTCAAATCAGAATTAGTAAATTGAGAGTGGGTGGAGCGGATGGGACCACGTATGATTTCCAGGGAAACAGTGGTGTATTTTTTGGACATCCAACGAGTATTTGGAATGGAGGTCAGTCAAATTATCCTGATAATTTTTCCGGTATCACCATGACTGATTCAACAGTAAGTCTTAAAACTGTTCTAACGGTAGACCCCGATATTATTGGAGAGGAAGATAGCGAAGGCTATGATTCTCAAGGCTTGGCTACAGATCCTTATAAGTATATTAAGGTTGCAGGATTGGTAAACGAATAATCTAACAATTGTGTGCGCCCCCGCTTCGTAAGATAAAAATGTGAGCATGATTCACAAAATTTGTAAGCCCTTCACTGTGAGAAGGGCGGTTCAAGACAGTAGCGGACTGGGGCGCTGCCCGTCCGCTATTTCCATTTTTTTATTCTGTTAAGATACTTTATCACGGCAAGGGCGTCTTCGGCGCTTGAGACGGGGGCTTGTTCCTTATTGCGAAAACATTCGACAGCATCGGAGAGCATATTGGTAAAATAATCTGTTTTATCCGGCCCTGTATCGGCGGTCTTTTCAAGGGAGTTAAAACCTTCGGCGTAGGGGCTCGGCCCGCTGTGCCAAATTTCATAGATACCGTTTCCTATTCGGATGCGCCCCTCGCTAAAATTAAGTTCTATTTCAAATACGAGCGATTCGTGTTCCGCTCCGAGTTCAATGACAAAAGGAATTTTTGTTTTAAATTTCTTATACTCGGCGGGAGAGAAGTCTTCCAGTTCCAAACCGGCGATACTCTGCGCGATTAGCTGCTCTTTTTTATATCGAAGATAACCCGATAAAAACGCCGTGCCCTCCCGCGCTTTTAGTTTTGCGCCAAAACGTTTTTTGTGGTTCATAATTCTGCCGCTTAGAAACATAATCGTGTCGGCAAGATGGGTGCCGTCATGCCACAGCACATCAAGCAGCCGCCGCCCCCTGCCCATGTAGAGTGCCGCACGGACACTGCACAGTACGCCGCTCTTGCCGCTTTCGATGTACGATTTTATTTGTTGATAATTGGCGGAATAGCGACGTTCATGGTTGACAATTATTTTTGTATTGCCGGCGCGGGCGAGCAGCGCGATTTTAGCGGCGTCTTTCAGCGTTGCGGCAAGCGGCTTTTCGCAGATCACAACCGGCACATCGTATTGCAGCGCGAGTTCGCAGTAGTGACGGTGGCTGTCGGGGTGGGTAGCGATTATCAATAGTGAAAGCGGATGTTCATCAAGCATCGTATCGGCAGAGGCATACACGGGAACATTCCATTTGTTTTTAAAAAGCGCCCTTCTTTTACTATCAATATCGCAGCCGCATAGAAGCTCGCATTGGGGATTCGCGCTGACAGCGCCGGCGTGGGTGCAGGGCTTTTCGCGCAAGCAGTCATCTTCAAGGAGGCTTGCGATACGGCCAAGCCCTATGATACCGACGGGGATTTTTTTGCTGTCACTTTTTGTCATCTGTAGTTCCATTGCTAATCCCCAAACTCCAGCGGAAATACCATTCTGTCCCGTGTAAGAACGCTTTGTGGAAAGAGTTTTTGCGCCTCGTCCAATAAGATTTGCAGCTCGTGGTTGCTATAACGGGGGCTGTAGTGGATGAGGCCGAGCTGTTTTACTTCGGCGGCGCGGGCGATGACGGCGGCCTGCATCGCCGTCATGTGTTTTTTTTCATAGGCGTCTGCCTCAAGTTCCTGCTCGAACATCCCCTCGCATATCAGGAGATCCGAATTGCGTACTTCACCGGCTATCTCAGGAAAGTAGAGACTGTCTGTAATAAACGAAAATTTACGCCCCCGCCGTTCCGTTCCTACCACTTCCGAAGGCTGAACTGTTCTGCCGTTATCAAGTGTTATGCTGTTACCGCGCTGTAAACGCCCCCAAAGCGGCCCCATTGGTATACCGAGTTCTTTTGCCCGCTCAGGATGAAATTCACCGGGGCGATTGTACTCTTCAAGCGTATAACCAAAGCAGCTCTTCGTATGCCGGAGCGCAAAAGAGCGAACATGAAAATCATCAGACTGATAGACGATGCCGCCTTCGGTAATTTCTTTAACGATAATTTTATAGTTGATATACATATCAAGCACGCGGCGGCTTGTTTCGATATACTCGGCAATACGCGGCGGGCCATAGATGTAGAGGGGGTCGTCCCGTTCAACCTGCGAGGAGAGCATGAGGAGGCCGGGTAAGCCGGTAACATGGTCGGCGTGGGTGTGACTGATAAAAATCGCCGATATTTTTTTCCAGCGGAGGTTCAGCCG
>JAITNZ010000116.1 GCA_031290205.1 Spirochaetaceae bacterium | reverse complement strand
GCGCTCGCTGCCATCCTTCTAACCGCGCGCTTTGCTCTTGGGCTTTTTCTGTTGGGCGTTGCTGAAGGCAGCCCCAAACCTGCTTACGCCGTTGGGACTGCAAACGCCGTTAGCATGGGCATAAAAGTGCCTCAGGCACTAAAGGTAATTCGATAGACGCCGGTATGCCGTGTTTACGATGTTTTTCGCGTCGAGGTCGGTTTCTTCGTCGAGTTCGTCGATGAGGCTTTCTAGCGAGGAGAGGCTTTCGTTCAAGGCATTGTGGAAACCGCGCAGGCAGCGGATGCGGTAGGCGCCGCTGCCGTCGGTCGTGAGGCAGATGAAGCCCAGCTCCTTCTTTTCTTTTTTCACGATTGCCGGGCGGAGCACGGTGGGGAGGATTTCGAGCAGCGCCTGCAAACTAGCCGCCGTGTATTTCTTGGTGGATGCCGTCCGCTTAAGCGCGCCGTCTATGTCCAGCGTGGGAGCGATTGCGAGAATCAGGTTGAGTTTTTCGCCGTCAAGCAGCGTGCAGCCGTCGCGGAGGAGGATGACGCCGTGCAGCCCCTTGAAAAGCACCTCACCTACGTCTGAAAGCACCTTCGAGAGCCGCTCCCAGGGCAGGCGGACGAGTTTTTTGCCCTTAAACGTCGTGATTTCGAATACTTCCGCGCCGATTTTGATGCTGTTCGTCCAATTTTGCTCAACTTTAACCGGTCTTTGGGCTTTTCCGCCCTTCGATTTCGCATATCCAAGCCTGCCAATCAGGTTTCCGCCGATTTTTTCGAGTGCGGAGCGGGAAAGCGGCGACACCGACGAGGCATACATACGCGCTGTGCGGATAATTTCACCGGCGACTATGTATTCGGGGTCCATTTTGAACATCACGGAGCCCGGATGAATCAGAATGTGGTCGGCGGTGAGGCTCCGGTAGAGTTCGCGCCCCTGACGGACGCAGACAAATTGAATCAGCCCGCGCGAAACGGCGGTCAGGTAGTCCTCGATGCTGCCCCCCGACAGGATGGGGACGCCCATCTCCGAGACGATAAGTTCGAGCTGTTCGATAACGTTGGCAATTTCCGCCATCGCCCGCTCATCAAGATAGTATTTTTGGCAAAAATGAGCCTTGCTTTGCGCCACTTTGTAAGCGTTATAGAGCTTTAGGTAGCTGACGAAGTCGCCGTCCTTGTCGCGGAAGCTGTGGTGGGCGCGGCGGGCGTCGGTTTCTTCGCCCGGCGGGAGGATGTAGGGGCTCGACGTTGAAAGAAACGCCGCGGCGACGATCGTTTCCGCCGTAACGTCGGGATAGTGGAGGATAGCCTCGACGATGATACGCGACTGGCGCGGCGCGAGGGGGAAGCGCGTCATCATGTTGCCGGTTTTCGAGAGGCTGTTGTCGGGCTCGAGCGCGCCCAGCAGATTGAGGGTCTCGACGGCGGAGATAAGCCCTTCGCGCTCAGGCGGCGAAACGAAGTCGAAGTCCTCGAAGGCGCTGATGCCGAGGTCAGCCATTTCGAGGACGACTTCGGAGAGGTCGGTGCGGTAGATTTCTTCGGTGGTGAAGAGCGGGCGGCTTTCAAAATCCTTGCGCGCATAGAGCCGGTAGCAGCTTCCCTCTCGCGTGCGCCCCGCGCGCCCCTTGCGCTGGTTTGCCGACGCCTTCGAGATGGGACCTTCGACGAGGCTCGAAGTAAAATTCCGGGGGCTATAGAAGTTCAGCTTGGAGAGCCCCGAATCGATGACGGCGGTGATACCGTCGATGGTTATCGAAGTTTCGGCGATATTCGTCGCAATCACCACTTTGGTTTTGCCCCAGGGGGCTTTTTCAAAAACGCGCTCCTGCTCCTCCTTGCCGAGCCGCCCGTAAAGCGGCACGAGGTGGAGCTTTTTACCGAAGGGCGAGAGGGCGAGCCGCCCCATGCAGTCCTTGATGACCTTTTCGCCGGAGAGGAAAATGAGGATGTCGCCGCCGCGCTTTTCGTGCAAAAACCGGTCGGTGATGCCGACTATCTTTTCGAGGAGCAGCTCCCCTGCCGCGTTACGGGACGAGAGCGCCGGCGGGGGGTCGTAAACGAGCGTAACCGGATAGGTTACTGCGTCGATGCGGACGACGGGGCATTCTGAAAAGTATTCCGAAAAAACCTGCGCGTTTATCGTCGCAGACGAGATTATCACCTTGAATTCGCGCCTTGTTTCGATAATCCGCTTGACGAGTCCGAGGATGAAGTCGATAGTGAGGCTCCGCTCGTGCGCTTCGTCAACGATCAGGCAGTCATACTTTGAAAGCCAGGGGTCGAGCTTCATCTCTTGGAGGAGTATGCCGTCGGTCATGATCTTGATTTTCGTCGAGTGGTCGGTCAAGTCGGCAAAGCGCATCTTATAGCCGACGAGTCCGGGGAATTTGGTGCCGAGCTGGCGGGCGAGGAATTCGCTTACCGAGAGGGCGGCGATACGGCGCGGCTGGGTAACGCCTATCATCCCGTTCCGCGCGAATCCCGCGTCGTAGAGGATAACGGGAAGCTGAGTGGTTTTGCCGGAGCCGGTGGGGCTTTCGACGACGACGACTTGGTTTTCCGAGAGCGCCTGTAAAATTAACTCTTTATGTTTGTAAACGGGGAGTTCAGTAAAATGCATTATATAGATTTCCTTTTGTTCGAATTGTTCGAGGTGCCTTCGATTGTATATCAAAGCGCATAATTTTGATAGCCCGCAACTTTTTAATCCGCCACAGGCGGTTTCAGCCTTGCCTTTGGTAAGAGAAGGGCGATTCGAGCCATTGGGGGTTTAATTCCCCGCCCCTTGGGGCGGTTAAAACTGCGGATACCATCGCCGGTGAAACAGGAGCGAAAAAACGCCTGCTCCATGCCGCTCATAATATCAGCAAGCAGGATTTTGAACGCGGGATAAGCTATCTGAACTTAATGACCGCCAATCTGCAGGCATTGGAAGAAGCCTTGCAGTAAGCCTGACAGTAATCATACCGCTTCCGGCAAGGTCGCGGGAGCGATACGCAACATCGAAAATGCGGAAGGCTTTCTCAGATACGCGCCCACGCCGCCATACTCGGGACCGCGCGGTTTTACGGTAATGAACGCCCTTTTCAAAATGAAGGCAAAGCATAGAAGCGCCTCAGGCGCCGGGACCGCGCGGTTTACGGTAATGAACGCCCTTTTCAAAGTGAAGGCGAAGCATAGAAGCGCCTCAGGCGCCGAGACCGCGCGGTTTACGGTAAAGGCTTTACGGTAATGCCTTCACTGTCAGCCAGCAAGCCCAGCACTCACCCAACTCGTCGAAAAGCCCCGCCCGCCCGTCCCCGTGATTAAAATTGCGGGGTTGCATAAGTGCGGGAGGCGCCGGCGATTCCGAATTCAACCACGAACCTCACGAACAACACGAACGGAAGACGAAAAAGAACATGAATAATGGTGAGAAACAAGGCAGAAATCGTCAGCATTGTGCGCAATTTGTTCGTGTGGTTCGTGCCGTTCGTGGTTAATTTTCGAATTCGTAATTGCTGGGGAGGCGCTGAAGGGTATTGGATTTTTTTTCTATTTAGAGTAGTTTTAATCAAATATGGGAACTTCTTATGAATATGCGGTCCGCAAGAAGGCAAAGCTCAAGGAGCCTTCTGACTTCAAGGTTATCTTGCTGAACGACGATTATACCGCAATGGAATTTGTTGTCGAGGTCATCATCCGCGTTTTTCACAAGAGCGCGGAAAAAGCCGAGGCGCTCATGCTCGATGTGCATAACAAGGGGCGTGCCGTCGTGGGCATTTATACGTACGATATTGCGGAAACCAAGATATTCGAGGTCAACCGGCTTGCTGCGGAGAACAATTTTCCGCTCAAGTGCATCATGGAGAAGGCATAAAAAGGAGAAATTATGAAAATCAGTCGGCATGCGCAAGCGATCATCAACGCAGCCTATTCCGAGGCGAGGATGCGCCATCATGAATACATCACGCCGGAGCATATACTCTATGCGGCGCTTGCTTTCGACGAAGTCAAAGGCGTCCTCTCTGCCTGTGGCGCGAACCTTCCCCTGATAAAAACCGGCGTCGAAAGTTTTTTTCAGGAACGCATCCCCATCATCGACCGCGAGCCGACACAGACCGTCGGGTTTAGCAGCGTCCTCGAACGCGCCGTCTTTCAGAGCAAGACCTCCCAGCGCGACGTGCTCGATGTCGCCGACCTCCTCGTCTCGCTCTACGATGAAGAGCAGAATTACTGCGCCTATTATCTACGGAAAGCCGGCGTTCACCGGCTCGAACTCCTACGCACATTAGCGCACGGCTATGAAGGCGAGGAGGAGCAAGCGTTTAACTTCATGAAGAGCGTCCCCGACGGCGCCACCGAGGAGCAGAGCGACTCAGGCGAGGGCGTGGAAGAAGTCGGCAAGGGGAAAAAGCGGAGCGCCCTCGAGCGATTTTCCAGCGATTTAACCGCGCTTGCACGGGAAAAGCGCCTCGAGCCCGTTATCGGGCGGGAAGCCGAGCTCGACAGGACAATCCAAGTCCTCTGTCGGCGCATGAAGAACAATCCCGTTCATGTCGGCGATTCCGGCGTTGGCAAGACCGCAATCACCGAAGGGCTTGCCCAGCGCATCGCCTGCGGGGACGTGCCGCCCACCCTCAAAGATTTTTCCGTCTATTCCCTCGACATGGGCGCGCTCGTCGCCGGCACCCGCTACCGCGGCGACTTCGAGGAGCGCGTCAAAAAAGTGCTGGAGGACGTGCTCAAAAAAGAAAAAGCCATTCTCTTTGTCGACGAAATCCACACCTTAGTCGGCGCGGGCTCCGCCTCAGGCTCGCTCGATGCCTCGAACCTCTTAAAACCGGCGCTCACCTCCGGCAAACTCCGCTGTATAGGCTCGACAACCCACGAAGAGTTCAACAAATACTTCGACAAAGACCGCGCCCTCGCGCGCCGCTTTCAAAAAATCACCATTGACGAGCCCTCCGAAGCGGATGCCACCAAAATCCTGATGGGTTTAAAATCCAAATACGAAGACTACCATCATGTGTGCTATACCGACGAAGCCATCGAAGCCGCCGTCCGCCTCTCATCTCAGTATATCAACGAGCGGCGCCTCCCCGACAAAGCAATCGATGTCATCGACGAAGCCGGCGCATTTGCCCGCATCGGCGTCTGGAAAGAAGCGCAAGAAGGGGGAAGTCTCCCCCCCGCTCCAGCCGCGCAAAGCGCGTCTTCCGCTACCCCCTCAGCAGGGGGCACGCCCCCCGCAACGCCCCCCGCCGACAGCAAGGCAGTTCCCGTCCCACCAGTAGGGCAGGAAAAAACCCCCGCAACGCCCCCCTCCGACAGCGGGGCAGTTCCCGTCCCGCCAGTGTGGCAGGGAAATAAGCCCGTCCCGCCCCTCGCCGACAGTGAGGAAGCTCGCGAGCAAGCAGCAAAGGATGCAAAAAACCGCGTCCTGCGCCTCCTCGACAGTGAAACATCTCCCGTCCCATCAGTGGGGCAGCAAAAAAATGGGAAGCAAAAAAAACTCGTGGATGCCGGGTGTGACGGGTGCGGCGACGAATATGAGGATGATGAGTATGAGGAGGAAGTTGAGGAAAAAAGGCAAGAAGCAACAACTGATGTAACAACTCAGGAAGTTGAAAAAATTCAGATAGACCTACCGGAAATCGAGACCGTCGTGGCGCGGATAGCGAAGATCCCCGAAAAATCCATTGGGGAAAGCGAGCGGGATAAACTCCGTTATCTGGAAGAAAAGCTCACCACAAGGGTTTTTGGGCAAGAGTCCGCTGTGAAAGCCGTTGTTCGGGCAGTCAAGCAGAGCAGGGCAGGCTTTCGGGCGCCCGAAAAACCCGTCGCCAACTTCCTCTTTGCCGGACCCACCGGCGTCGGCAAAACCGAGCTTGCCAAGAGCCTAGCCGACATACTCGGCGTTACCCTCCACCGCTTCGACATGAGCGAATATCAGGAAAAGCACACGATCTCGCGCCTTATCGGGTCGCCCCCCGGCTATGTCGGCTATGAAGAAGGCGGGCTCCTCACCGAAGCCGTGCGGAAGCAGCCGCACTGCGTTCTTCTGCTCGACGAAATCGAGAAGGCGCACCGCGACATATACAACATCCTCTTGCAGATCATGGATTATGCGACGCTTACCGACAATAACGGGCGGAAAGCCGATTTCCGCAATGCCGTGCTGATCATGACGAGCAACGCCGGCGCGCGGGACATCGGCAAGAGCTTGCTCGGTTTTGGCGAGCGCATCATCGACCAGGAGACTGCCGTCGACGACGCCGTCGAAAAAATATTCACGCCGGAGTTCCGCAACCGGCTTGATGCCGTCGTCAGCTTCGACCATCTGTCCGATGAGATCATGACATCGATTGTCGAAAAAGACATCGAGCAGTTCAAGAAGCAGCTTAGCGAAAAGAACGTGCGCCTGCGCACGAGCGAAGCGGCGATAAAGCGCCTTGCCAAAGACGGCTATTCGAAAGAGTTCGGCGCGCGCAACACCGGCAGGGTCATCGAAGAAAAAATCAAATCATTTTTTGTCGATGAAGTCCTCTTCGGCAAACTAGCAAACGGCGGCGGCGCCTTCGTCGACTGGAACGGCGAAAAATACACCTTCACCCTCGAAGAATGACCGTCCTCCTCTCCAGCGTCCTCGGCTACTGCATGGGCGTCCGGCGCGCAGTCGATTTGGCGTTTGATGCAGCGGGGAAGAAGGGGGATGGAAGAAGGGGGATGGGGGATGGGGGATGGGGGGTGGGGGAAGGAATACGTCGCGAGTCGTGTTCCTGGGGGATTCCGCGGGCGCCCGG